>JABSOG010001246.1 GCA_013216025.1 Algicola sp.
GAGATAAAGCAGGAACCCCCCTTGCTGATCAACCCCTATGTTGATGATCCCAGACAGTTCATCCGCTTTAATCCGCTCAATGGCCAAGCTTATGCGTTTGACTTGGTACAGGCCTTTTATCAGGCGAGTGAGGGGTTAACTGCTGCAGAGGTAGAGCAGCGGTTGTGGCAAAATCCCGCCAATATCCCGTTGCAAAGTAATAACCTAGGTCAGCGATTGTCTGACTTGCAAGTGGACCAGACATTTAGTGCATGGCAGGCCTCACAGGGCAACAGGCAGAGCGGCCGGGGCGCTGTCACTATAGAGGTTTTGGCGTTGAACCGCCCGGCTTTAACTTTATCGCGCCGTGGTGTATTAAACCAACTCGCCTTGGGTTTTAGTGCGCTGGATGACAAAACGGCCACTGTGGATAAGCTGGCCACCCACCAATTTCGCAGTTTGGCCATTGACGCCTTTAACAGTTGGCGGCTGCAACAGCAGCAACCAAAAAGCAAAGCCAAGGCTGTACAGCCGGTTGCAGCGGCCAAATCTGACGGCCAGAGGCTAGCCCCGATAGTAAACCATGAACAACAGGCGTTTCCCGAGTGGTTACGCTCGTGTCTGATTTATTTTGTGCCCGAGCAGGAACTGACTCAGGCCGATAAACGCCGTTTGGTGTGCCTGTCGGCCAAAGACCGCCTGTATGGTGGTAACCAGCCGCAAAAAAGCGTCTATCTGGCGGTAGACTGGAAACACGACCAACATAATGTGATCAATGTACGTTCAAACCGCAACGTTTGGCAGACCTCGTTTGCCGAATTGTCTCGCTCACGACCACTTGAATTAACCAACCTGTTTGCCAACAACGAAGTATGGGTTGAGGGCAAATATCCACCGTTGGCATCGTGAGCATTAAGTTGTTGATGTGATTTGCTGCGCAAGGCACAACAACGAATATTTAAATGATTTAACCGTAACCACAAACCAAAAGAGGGCAACACCTAATGAAATCAAAAATCCTGCAACCCGCAAGTGCAACCAACTCGGTAGCGACCGATGCCAACGTGGTATCAGCCGATGCCATAGCCGAAGGCGGACAAAGTGCCTTGGGTATTGGCGGCAATTCGACTGACGCGGTGGTCGCCGCCGATCAGGCCATGACATCTATGCCGACAAATGAAGGCGGAGTTGTATATTCTGATGATATAGTCGCTGCGGCGGACTTGGCGATGTATTCAATACCAGCAGGCGAAGGGATCGCCTCGCATGTAGAAAACCTGGGCACTGCAACCAAGCAGCTTTAACCAAACGCAACGTAAGGGCAGACCCCGTGTCTGCCCTTTATCAATTCCCCCATATATCTCAACGGGTAAACCGGCCAAGGGCAATCACGGGGGATTGCCCCTACGATTGCCTTTACCATCCCAACGTGACTCTTTGCGGCATTTCTCGACGTATTCCTTCGTCAAGATCTTTACTCGAAATTTCGCAACGACCATCAGACAAAGCTTGCATTGAAACGAAACGAATAACATTCATGATTGCCGCCCCCGAAAGTGCATGATTGGCGGCGATGGTATTTAAATTAATCGTCTCGGCCAAACGTGATTTTTTAGAGAATCCTTGCTGCCATAATTGTAAACGTTGCGCAGTGCCCGGTAACGGAAAATCAATCACTGATTCAAAACGGCGAAAAAATGCGCTATCTAAATTGTCTTTATAATTTGTGGCTAAAATAGCAATGCCATTAAATCTTTCAATGCGTTGCAATAAATAAGAGACATTTTGATTGGCAAATTGATCATTAGCATTGGCTGTTTGGGTGCGCTTGCCAAACAAGGCATCGGCCTCATCAAAAAACAAGATCCAATCTTTATGCTCTGCTTTTGCGAATAGATTCGCCAGATTCTTTTCGGTTTCCCCAATATACTTTGAGACCACCATAGACAAATCTATTTTATAGGTACTTCGCCCAGTATACTTGCCCAGTAAGCTTGCAGTAAGCGTTTTTCCGGTGCCCGGAGGGCCCTGGATAATATTAATATTGAAGTTCGGTTATCTTCTCTTATATTTCCTACTATTTTATTACATTTTCCAAGTGGTAATCCACTTTTTTCTCCATCTGAAT
>JABSOG010001247.1 GCA_013216025.1 Algicola sp.
GAGTTTTCAGGAGGAAGCTACGCTCGAGAAAGTAAAACTTCGCTTACATTTCACCAACAGCAGCGGCTGCCGGTTGAAATGGTGGCACATCCATGTACCACAAAGTTAGTGCCCAATAACGCCCATATTGAAATGGGCACTATCTTTTATGGCGCCCAGAAGACGTGCACGGGTACTTGTTGTTGCTGTAAAACGGCACTCACCGGCATTTTTCGGTGATCGGTGTTTTCCAACGCCTGTTGGTATACGGTGCGTTTTGCATCGCCTGTGATCAATAAAATAAGCTGGCGGGATTTGAGTAATCCAGCCAATGACAGGGTGATGCGTTCGAGATTGTCGCCGGTGACTTCACTGCGCTTGGCGATTATGGTTTGGACTAGTTCATCACTGTTGGCATCCAGTGCCTGCTCAATACCATCACAATCGGGGAAGATAGACGCAGTATGTCCATCGCCACCCATGCCAAGTATGGTGACATCCCAAGGGGACGAAAGCTGAGCATAGTTTGCTGATGTTTGGGCCAAACCGTCTTTGGCGGTTGCGGCCGCGTTTTTCATCACGGTATAAGGAGCTTTTGCGGCCTTGTTTTGCAGTAACGATTCTTCAATGAAAGTTTGGTTACTGCTGGGATTTTGTGGGTCGACCCAGCGTTCATCAACCAAAGCCACGTCTATTTGCGACCAAGGAAGAGACGCTTCAGACAGTGCCTGATACAAAGGGGCAGGGGTGCTGCCGCCCGACGCCATAAAAGTGGCTCGGCCAGTGTCGTTGCAAGCTTGTTCGAGTGTTTGTTCGCAAAGTGCTGTCAGTGATTCAAACAGGGCTTCGCGGTTGTCGAAAAAATGTTCGGTAAGGGCCATGTTATGCACCTCCTAGCAGGTTTTTGATGTTGCGCCATTTAAAGCCGTCTTTTTCAATCATTTCATCAGACTCCGTTGGCCCCCAAGTGCCAGCGGCATATTGATAGGGTTTGTCGTCGCTGTTTTTCCAGGCTTCGAGGATGGGGTCGAGCCACTGCCAAGAGGCATCCACTTCGTCACGATGAATAAACAAAGTTGAATCACCCCGTAGACAGTCGAGCAATAAGCGCTTGTAGGCATCGCGATCAGCATTTTGCTGGGGCACGCCCTGATTAAGATTTAAGTTCATCTTTTGCAACAGAACATCGTTGTGATCGAGATCTTTTGTCATCATTTGCAGTTGAATATTTTCATCTGGCTGAAGGCGAACAATCAACTTGTTCGATGCCATGTGTCCGGCTTCGGGGCGGAAAACTCGGTGCGAAACGGGTTTGAACTGAATCGCTATTTCGGCATATTGTTTTTGCAGACATTTACCGGTTCGCAGGTAAAAAGGCACGCCAGCCCAGCGCCAGTTGTCGATGTGGGCGCGAATGGCGACAAAGGTTTCAGTGTTGCTTAATTGGTCGTTAAGTTCATCCAAATAACCGGTTTGTTCTTTGCCGTTAACCACGCCCGCTTTGTACTGGCCGCGCACCGTGTTGGTGACTATATCGTCTCCGGTGATTGGCCTTAACGATTTGAGTACTTTGATTTTTTCGGCTCGGATAACCTCAGCACACATTTTGCTGGCAGGCTCCATCGCCACTAGACACAAAAGTTGCAATAAGTGGTTTTGCACCATGTCGCGTACAGCACCTGCTTTGTCATAAAAGCCAGCGCGGCCTTCAAGACCTACGGTTTCTGCCAGAGAAATTTGTACATGGTCGATGCTTTGAGCGTCCCACAAGTGTTCAAATAAGTAGTTGCTAAAGCGCAATACCATCAAGTTTTGTACAGTTTCTTTACCAAGATAATGGTCAATTCGGTAGATGTTGTCTTCTGGAAAATACGACCCAACCGCATTGTTGATAGATTCTGCCGAGGTCCTGTCATAACCGATGGGTTTTTCTAAAATCACCCTTGATTGCTTGGTGATAAGTTGATGGGCGGCCAAGTTTTCGCAGGCCTTGGCAAATAAGCTCGGCGGAATGGCGAAATAAAACATGCACTCGTGATCAGATTCGTTGATCCGTTTTGATAATTCTTGCCAACCCTTGGTGGGGTCGACAATATCCAGTGCCACCGGCGTGATACGGCGACT
>JABSOG010001248.1 GCA_013216025.1 Algicola sp.
AGGCGATTAAGCTAGCCCTCAATGATGCTACTGCTCACAACAATCTGGGCGGTCTGTTAACCGACCATTTCAGCCAACATAAAGCAGCAAAAGCCTGTTTTGACAAGGCTATTGAGCTTGACCCAAGTAGCTCCTTTTATTACACCAACCTGGGCCACACGACAAGTCGATTAAATCGATTTAAAGCCGCAAAAGCGTGTTATGAAAAGGCGATTGAACTTGACCCCAGAAATGCAAAAGCGCTTAAAAGTCTGGGAATGCTGTTAGACGACCATTTTTACGAACCGGCGCTTGTCGTTGAGTGTTTCAAAAAAGTGTTAGTCCTTGCACCACGATATTCACAAGCAAACAAACTGCGAGCTAAAATTGCTGAATATGAATCCCTTGCTCATCAACGGCTGAGTTATTCCTCAACCTTAGAAGCCGAATCGGTGTTTGCATCTGACTGGCCAACCATGACAGATACTGACAAAAGTATGTGCGAGGATGAATTGTAAATGGATGATGTATCCCTCCAATCCCCCTTTAACTCTTAAACTGACTCAACCTCGCTTGCAAAGTGGTGCTTTGATTGGCCAGTTTAATACTGGCCTCTTTGGCTTGATGCATAATATCCAACGTGCTGTTAGACAAGTCTTTGGTTAGCACCAGATTTTTGGCGATATCGTCGAGTACGACTGCCTGCTGCGATGTTGAGTGGGCACTGTGGGCGCTTTGTTCTTGAATATCACTGATTTGAACATTTAACCCATTGAGTTGTGTACTGATCTCGTTGGCATGACCCACACTGACCTGAGCCTGCTCACGGTTTTCGACCATCACCTTCAAAACCTCTGTGGTGTTGCTGCGCAAGGTGGCGATAGTTTGTTGAATATTAGCGGTCGAATCTTGAGTTCGTTTGGCCAACGTTCTAACTTCATCGGCGACCACCGCAAATCCGCGGCCCTGATCGCCCGCTCTGGCCGCTTCGATGGAGGCGTTCAATGCCAGCAAATTAGTTTGTCCGGCGATGCCAACAATCACGTCGAGTACCTGACCGATACTGTCTGAGCTGACCTGCAATTCGTCGACCAATTGCTGCGCCGCTTCAGCGTTGGCTGACAACTGATTAATTTGCTCGTTGGCACTGTTGACCGAGGTAATACCAGTCATCACATTTTGTTCTGCCTGCTCGGTTGCGCTGAGGGTTACGCTGGCATTTTCACTAATCTCGTTAACCGCATGGCTCAACTCGGTGGTTGCCGTGGCAATCATGTCTAGTTCGTCGTTTTGCGACGACACCGCTTTGTCGGCATTGGTCATCAATTGCTGCATTTTCTCGCTAGCTTCGGCAACCTGTAACGACACCTCAGAACTTTCGCGCACCAACACCTGAATATTCTCAACAAATTGATTGAACAAGGCAGCCAAACGGCCAATTTCGTCTTGTCTGGCGATCGTCAACCGCTGAGTTAAATCTCCATCCCCCTTAACAATACGCGTCATCGCCGTGGTGATATCGTTGAGCGGCTTCAATCCTCTTCGCAGCATTACATTAAGCACCAAGGTGATTAAAAAAATCACCAATAAAGACGCCAACATCAGTTGCAAAGTCAGTTCGTTGGCCGGTTTGTCAATCTCAGCTTGGGGGAATAACAAAGCCAAACGCCACGACATTTTCGGCTCAGTCATATTAACCTGCACCACAGTGGCCACATGGGGCTGGCCATTAAACACCACGTCTACCTGAGCGACCGATTCATGGATGTCTTTGAGCGCGACAAACCCCTGATTGTCGTCGTTACCGTCAATATCAGCCAGGGTTTTGATCTCTTCTAATGGCGCGCCGCCTTCTGGCAGGGTGATCAGCTTACCGTTATCTAAAAACAAAAAGGCCTGCCCTTTACCTTCAAATTTGGTTTGGTTGGCGACACTTTGCTGAATGGTTTCAAGCGGAATATCTAAACCAGCAATGCCCATCCATTGGTTGTCTGGGTCAAATAAAGGCATGGTGATGGCGGTAGAAACAATACCTGAACGACTGTCGGCAAGCGGCTCATTAACCACCGCCACTTTTTCGCGTTTGGTATTGATCCACCACGCAACCACAGTGATTGGCCGA
>JABSOG010000124.1 GCA_013216025.1 Algicola sp.
GCGCCGTGGGTCATACGATTGTCGACAAGCCCGAATTAAGATTTGATGGGCAAGTGATTGCGGTTGATGTGAAACATCCCGCAGACCACTTGTTCACTATTCCCTCACGAACTTCCTATGGGGTTTTGTTTAACTCTGACGGGATATTTGTTGTTGATGGGGATGGTGGGGTTGCGGGGTTGTAGGAACTGCGTCCTCGCTGTGATAAATGGCGCAGCCATTTCAACCATTTCTTGTGCTGTGCCACAAACTACGCCTGCCCAACCAAAGCCCCCAACTTAACAACAGCGGCCTCTATCTCATCATCCCAAACCACGCCAAAGCTAATCCGCATATAGTCATGATACTTGCCTGAGGGTGAAAAAATACTGCCCGGGGTAAAGCTAATCCCCTGCTCTATCGCTGTTTCAAACAACGTTGCCGTATTGATGTTGTTTGGGCACTTTAGCCACAGCACACTGCCGCCTTGCGGGGTGCAAATACAGGTGTCTTCGGGGAAGTGTTTGGCCACATGGCAGCGCATTCTTTCGCTGTTGAAAGCGAGGGTTTTTCTTAATACTTTCAAGTGTCTGTCGTAATCACCGCTTTTGATGAATTCGCTCATGGTCCATTGTTGCAACATCCCGGTTGAGCACGAGTGTGAGCGTTTTAATCGCTTGGCTTGTTCTTCCCATTTGCCTGGCATTAGCCAGCCTAAACGGTAGCCCGGTGCGGCAGTTTTTGAGAACGATGAGCAGGTCATCACCTGATTTTTGCGAGAATAAAAGGTCGCTGGGCGGGGTTGTTTTTCGCCAAAATACAGTTCGCCGTATACATCGTCTTCTATCAGTGGGATGTCTTTTTCTTCGAGTAATCGCACCATTTTCTCTCGCTTATCTTCGGGCATCAACGAACCCATGGGATTGTTGATTGATGAAGCGAAAATGCAGGCTTTTATGGGGTGATGTTCTATTGCCTGACTCAGATCATCCAGACACAAACCGGTCTCTGAACAGGTTCTGATCTCTAACGCTTTCATGTTTAGTGCTTCAATCAGTTCGAGCAAACCAAAGAATGTTGGCGATTCTACCGCAATAACATCACCAGCTTTGGCGACACATTGCAGCGCTATCGACAAGGCTTCTTGTGCGCCGTTGGTGATCACCAATTGCTCTGGATCCGCTTTTATACCGTGATCTTGATAACGATAGGCAATTTGTCTGCGTAAATCTGGGTCACCATGAATGGGTCCATAACTGACAGCTTTGGCCGCGACTTTCGACAATACCCTGCGCATGGTTCTGGCCAGTGTTTTGTCTGGAGAACAAGCCATGACTGGGTTGGCTATGCCCAGCGGCACTATGCCGGGTTTGTGCACCTCTTCGTAAACACGCTCTATCAAACTGCGACACTTTACCGGCGTAGGCACAGTTTTACGCCATTGGGCTCTTGTAGATTGAAGAGGTTTAGCGTGCTCTGCCTTAAGGTAATATCCCGACTGCGGCCTTGCAGCGATTGCCCCTTGGCGTTCTAACTCCAAATAAGCCTGCTTCACTGTGGGCACACTGACTTCGAGTCGGCTGCTGAGTTTACGCAATGACGGCAGTTTATCCCCTGCCCTTAAGGTGCCCGAGCGTTGCATCTGTTGAATCAGCTCTATGACTTGTTGGTACAAAAAGTCGGTTGATTGTTTGGATATGGCTTGCATAACTGTATAGGTTACATTTTCATATTTCTGTATATGTTATTAAATCATTTATCGCGTAAAGTGTCCATCAACGAATGAATAAACCAAACATAAAAGGAAAACAGCATGAATGTATTTGTCTTGTATTGCACAGCAGTGCTTATTTGGGGCACCACCTGGATCGCCATTAGTTTTCAACTGGGTGACGTTCATCCCGAGGTCTCATTGGCCTATCGGTTTGGTTTGGCGTCGATTATGTTGTTCGGATATTGTTGGGTCACAAGGCTCAATCTCAAGTTTTCTTTTAGCCAGCATGTGCGGCTGTTCGGCATTGCCATAAGTATGTTTGGTTTTAATTATTATCTGCTTTATAACGGACAGCAACACCTCGACTCAGCCATGGCGGCCATCGCGTTTTCGACCCTGATGGTGATGAATATCGTCAATGGGCGGATTTTTCTTGGCACAGCCATTTCGCCTCGTGAATATGGTGGCGCAGGCTTGGGGTTGTTGGGCATTTGCACTCTATTTTGGCCACAGTTGACTGGCTTGACGTTCAACACCGACAGTTTGTTCGGGTTGGGGTTATGTTTGGCAGGTACTTTTATTGCCTCTTTAAGCAACATGCTGTCGGTCAGCAATCAAAAGCAAAAGATGCCTATAGTCCAAAGTAATGCGTGGGCGATGGGTTATGGCGCATCCACAATGGCACTTTTGGCCGTGTTCAACGACCATCCGTTTCCTATTGATTTGCCTGTCAATTATTGGCTGGCAATGGGTTATCTGGCGCTGTTCGGTTCAGTGATTGTGTTTGGCATCTATTTGCATTTACTGGGTAAAATTGGCGCAAACAAAACATCCTATATCACCATTATCACCCCGGCTGTTGCCGTGGTTATTTCAAGCATTTTTGAGGATTTTACCTTCACGACTTATACAGTAAGCGGTTTGCTGCTGATTCTGGCAGGAAATGTGACCGTTTTACTTAAGAGTAAAGTGAAGCCAGTTCAATCGCAGGCTCGGTTTACTGATGAAGCGAAGGCGGTTTAATTTAGCCCCAATTAAAAATCCAGCTCAACAATCAGAGGCAAATGGTCTGAACCCACGTCAGGCCCGGTTTGAATATCAATGACTGTAAACTCCCCAGACATCAGACAATGATCGATGGGGATCATCGCAAAAGGCAATAGACTTGGCCAACTTGGCAGTAAACCAAACCCTTGCCGGGCATTAACCAACCCGCTTTTGTCGATGAGTTTTTGGTAGCTGTTTGACCACACAGTGACATTCAAATCACCAATCAAAACCAGTGGGCCATGGGTAGTCTTGACCGCCCCGACCAACGCATCAAATTGGTCATTGCGCAGCGCGTAATACTTTGCGCCAATGGGTGGCAGTGGGTGCGTGGCCAATATCGTCAACGGTTTTTGGTTGAGGCTTAGTTGCACTTCAATGCTCGGCACATTCGCTTTGCCAAGATAGATCACCTGCGCTTTGTCCAGTGGATATTTGCTGTATAGGGCGATGCCAAAATTGTCTGAGCGAGGTTGCACTATCTTGTAGGGTAACAAGGTTTCGATTGCTTTGAGCTGGTTTACCCACCTCCGGTTAACCTCTTGGGCGACAAATATATCGGGCTGCTCGGTTTTAACCAGCTCAATCACTTTTTGATGGTCTTGATTGGCCGAATTGACGTTACTTTGGATCAGTTTCAACCGCTGTTTATCGGATTGCTTTACCGGCCCGGCAGTAAAATACCAAGGCGCCACATATAGGCCATTCAGTAGCAACATCAAAGACATCACACCAGCGGTTTTAAACTGACGTAATAGCAAAAACAGCAGTGAGAAAATAGCGCAGGCGAGCAGATATTGCAGTTTAAAATGGGCGAGTAATTCAAACGTGTAGTGCCACGACTGTGCGACACTCAATATTGAAAATAAGGCGGTAAAAAAGGCGGCTACCTGTAACAAGCCAACCAAAGAAACTCGGCGTTTTTGCTTATTATCAGTCAAAAAAAAACATCTCACTCTATTACTTTTTCTTAAACTTTTTTGCATAGGCTTTTTCTACCGACGCCTTGAGCTTTTCAGGATCGATGGGTTTCATCACATATCCCAATGCCCCAGCACCAATAGAATCCATCACCATTTGTTTTTGGGAATGCGAGGTGATCATCACGATTCTGGCCTTTTTATCGATTTCTATGATCCGCCGGGTAGCCGTAATGCCATCCATATCCGGCATGGTGATGTCCATGGTGACCAAATCGGGTTTCATGTATTGATAGTCAAATATAGCGGTTTTACCGGTGCCAGAAACCTGGACTACCTTATGGCCCAAGTCTTCCAGCATTTTGGTGATTTTTTTGACCGTTAGTGCCGAGTCATCTACAACCTGTATATTCAGTGGCTTCACGCTGGTTCCTTTTATTATCTATAGTCACAGGTATTTGGCATGGCGGTGATCATCATGTCGCCAAACCCAGTGAATAAAGTAGTCGTTAAAAACTTAACATCTCTAATGGATATTGAACTGGCTTCGTTGATCACGATGGGCACTGATATCTGCACCACGGTGCCATCGTGGGCCAATTTTGACGTTGAATTGCCTATCACAATATTGATCATGTCTGAGGCGGTTTCATCAATATGTGCCAATCGTTCATCGTCTTCAATTTCAAGTTCGTGACAATATACCTTGTATACCTGTTCAATCAAGCTGGTATCGAAACTAAAAGTGACATTCATGCTAAAACTGCCTGAAATACTCATCAGCGCAGTATAGGGTTTCAAGCGAAAATAACTGCTGCATTCAGCTTTTTGGTTGGTTTTCTCCACTGTGATGCCAATCTCGCTTTGCAAAAACTCACTGGCGATATCAACAATCACTTCAAGTATATGTTCTATATCTTCCGGTTTTTTCATCAGTTAAACCTTGGCTTCGTTGTAGGGTAAGACAAACTGGAACTTGGTGCCTTGGTTAAGGGTCGACAAGATTTTGACGTCCCCTTTGAGCTTTCTCAATTCACTTAATACGGCCGACAAGCCAATCCCTCGGCCCGACACCGTGGTGATCACGGTTTTGGTACTGAATCTGTCATCAAATATTAATTTTGACAGTTTTTTCTCGTTGAGTTGGTTAGCCTCTTCTTTACTGCAAATTCTTTTTTCTACCGCTTTTTCTCTGATCCGCTCGAAATCTAACCCGCGACCATCATCACTGATAGTGATCACCAAATAATCCATCAGCGTTTTGATGTGGCAAGAGATGGTGCCGGTCTCGTCTTTGTCGGCTGCTACCCGGTCATCTGGCGGCTCAATGCCATGGTCGACCGCATTTCGAAAAACATGGACTAACGATTTAGTAAACGGTGCAAAAGCGTTACTGTCAACCAACAAGTCTTGCCCGGTGATTTCAAAGGGGTAAATGGCTTTGTCAAACGCACTGGCGAGCTTTTCAGTACTTTTGGGATAGGTTCTGAACAGGGTTTTGAGGTTAACCAAGCGCGATTTCATTAGGTCTTGCAACAATTCACTCACTTCATCGACCACGGGACCAGGTTCTTGTTCGTTGATGAAGCTTTCTATGCGTTTGACTTGCAGCAGGTTTAAGGTAACGTCTTTGTCGCTGTTTAAAAAACCTTTGCCGAGCACGGCTTCGATGATCTCGATGTCAGATTTGAGCGAGCTTTGACAAAGGCTGGTTTCAATCAATGTTTGAATTTCATCACACTCAAACGTATCGGCTTCTTGGATGGCTTTGAGTTGGTCTTCGAGTTGGTGCAGTACCATAGGAATAGTTAAAAAGTCGAGCTGAGAAAACCCCCCTTTAAACGTGTGGATTTGACGAAAAGTTTCGTCGAGTTTTTCAGTGTCGGTTTTATTGGAAGTCAGCAGCATATTAAGCTGTTGGTTGACGAATATTTCAAAGTCATCAATGATGTCGAAAAACTCAGCCGGTTCCTGCACGGTGGCAACAATGAACTTGAGTCGGTCACGTTCGTGGTTAAGCTTGTGCTCTAGCTTTTTGCGCCGGGTAATGTCGGTCAATATTAATACCACCCGACCGGTGGAGATGAATTTGAACTCAATTTCGACGTTTTTGTCTTTAATCTTGTACTCGTCATTAAGCAGGCACAGATACAAGTCTTGGATAAAGTCGTCTTTTTCATCAAGAATACGATTGATGTTTTTGTGCAGATTGGATATTTGTATTTTGTTGCCTGGATACAATAAGTCGGCAATACACAGGTACTCAACCGATTGTTCAAAAATGGTATCGCATACCTTGGAGTATTCAGGATCGATTTTTAGCGCACTGTCGACCGCCAAAAAGCCTTGTGCTGAGCTGTCGAGCAACAAGGTGACTTTGGAGTGGGCACTTTCAACTTCTTTGGTTCGTTCGGCAACCCGGCGTTCAAGCGATTCGTTCAGTTGAATGATTTGCTGTTCTTTGAGTTTGGTTTCGGTAACATCGCTGATGATCACGATATAGACGTTGTTGGCGTTAATGGCCACACGGTTGGCAAACATGTTGATCCACAAAACATCACCATTTTTGTTGTGCGTTTGTAATAACCCCTGTTCTCCACCTTCTTGGATGCCGTAATAAAACCGTTCGAGAAAATTGGATTCATCGGTGGTATGGCGGGTTTCAACCGCTTCTGCGTCATCAAACAGTTCTAAATCACCCCGATTGGTGAACTCATCATAAAAACTGTAAGACAAATCGGCCATTTCAGGCACCAGTTTGAGAAAGCTTTCACCTTCGAGTTCACCTTCTAAATAACCGAAAATGCTCCTGACCGCTGGATTAACCGTCATGATATCGCCGTAGAAATTGGTGCTGATGATCGCCATCGGCGCCGTATCCAGCACCAACTTGTCAATTTGCTCGATCAACGAATGGTCGACCTGCTCTGAGACATTATTCAATTTGATTTCGATAGCGATGGTGGCGTTCTCCCGTGGACGTAATACAGTTAAATATATGCAATTTCGTGAGAAAACCCAAAATATCCGGCAAAATTTTGTTAATCTGACGCCATTAACCCCATCGGACGAGAAAAATGCAAGGTACACTTAAAAAGCTTCACAGCCAATTGAAGACCATCGACGGTCAACCCAATACGGTTGACTACTCATTGCCCATCGGCGACGAACTGGTACCGTTGAATTCGCTACTCGAAACCCAAGTAAAATTGGTGCACAGCGGCCGGATATTGTGTTCGAACTGCGGTAAGAAAACCAAGAAGAGTTATTCACAAGGCCATTGTTATGTCTGTATGACAAAACTGGCCAGCTGCGACATGTGCATTCTCAAGCCCGAAACCTGCCATTTTGCTCAAGGCACTTGCCGTGAACCACAGTGGGGCGAGAAAAACTGCTTTATCAAGCATTATGTGTATTTGTCGAATACCTCTGCTTTAAAGGTGGGAATCACTCGCCACACCCAAACGCCAACCCGCTGGATTGATCAGGGCGCGACTCAGGCCATGCCAATTTTTGCCGTCAGCACTCGCTTACAATCTGGTTTGGTTGAAACGGCACTGGCTCAATTTATTGGTGATAAAACCAATTGGCGCACATTGCTCAAAGGCGTGAATGACGACCTTGATTTAAAAACCCGAGCCAATGAATTGGTGCCACAAATTGAAGATCGCTTGGCCGACCTTAAGTTACAGTATGGCGAAGATGCGGTAACCCGTCTGGATGAAGAAGTCACCACCATTAACTATCCGGTATTGCAGTATCCCACCAAAATCACCTCATTCAACTTTGATAAGAACCCGGTAGTCGAGGGCACATTACTGGGCATTAAAGGTCAGTATTTGATTTTTGATAATGGCGTGATTAATATTCGAAAATTCGGATCTTATGAGGTTGAGCTGGTGGGTTGAGGGCATTTGCCTACGCCGCTATTTATAAATGAACCGTAAGGGACGCCCCCGTGCGTGCCCTTGTTCGAACTCACTGCCAACTAACACACGGGCATGGACAGAAATAACAAAATCAAGAGCGATCCACACGGAGGAAAAAAAAGAGTCACGGTGTCCACGGAGCAAGATTAAAAGAAGGAAAGATTAAAAGCAAAACATCTATTTACCTTTTATATTTTTCTTTTGACCTTCTCCGTGACTCTGTGTGCCCCCTCCGTGTGGATCGCTTTTGCTTCTAGCCTGAAAACCGCCTACTTACGCAAGCGTTCCAAAAAGGTATGAAAGCGGCCAACGGCTTGAGCGTTCATGGTGCTTAGGTGAGATTCGTTTTCTACCCGATACAGTTGCGCCTGTTTGATGGTTTTACTCAAATATTGAGCGTGTTCAAAACTCACCGTTTGGTCGAGTGGGCTGTGGATAATCAACGTGGGAATGGTGATCTTGTATTGTGGGTCTTTGGCTAACCTTGCGAATTGCCACTGGTCATTTTCGGTTCCTATGGCGCGGCTGCTGGGTAGCTGGGCTGTTACGTTTAGTTGTTCAAATCTTTGCTCTGCCAGTGCCAAATTGTTAATACCCTGAGGAAAGTCACCAGAAGATAAGTAGTTTGAGATAAAAGAGCTTAAGTCTGGCCCCCAGAAATCGGTTGATACCTTCACTGTAGTTGAATCAAATGGCGTCGAATCTAATGAAGCTGATTTAGCCGGATACCGGTCATCAAACATAGCGCGTGGCGAAAGCAACACCAATCCTTCAATCCGCGCCGGGTATCGCTGTGCCATTTCGAGTGCGGTAGCCGCACCGCCACCCCAGCCCAATACGGTGGTGTGTTCAATACCCAACTTGTCCATCAGAGCTATCATTGCCTCAGCTGCCTCGCGTGGCGTGGCACCCACTTCAATTGGCGTTCTAAGAAAACCTGGACGGGAAGGTACGATAGTATGGGTTTGTTCGTCTAGTTCTAACCATTCACTGAGAATGCGGCCACTGTCGTAACCGCCGGGGGTATCATGAAGAATAAATAGGTGATTTTTTTCGGTCGCTTTGTCACCGATACTGGCATATTCAATCACGCCTTTATCGGTTTGTGCCAGTTCGCTGCCAGACTCTAGCTGTGCGGCAAATTCAATTCGCCAGTTACTATATATTATAAGTACACTAATGAGCGTACAACCAATCAATATTACTAACACGAGCAGTATTTTTTTGATCAACGACTCCGGCACTCTATCCCCTATAACATCTCACAAAATGGCCTATCACGGTAAGCCAAAAGTCGGTCGGTGTAAAGCGCGGCAGATTTATTCAAATAAACAATTTGCGATCGGTCACCTTGATGCCATCCGGATGGAGCAGAAAATAATCACTGATGGCTTTGTACAAATTAATGTGATCTTCAACACCATCCCAGTTCCATTGGTCGTTAACTTGGTCGTCTGGGCTGTGAATATTACCAAATTTAGGTGACTTTACTTGTTTGCCGCCTTTTGCGCGATTACCCGTCCACAAAGTAAATGCAGGTACGCCTTCGCGTAAAAAAGTGGAGGTATCGAACTTGGTGTTCATTTGGTCAATCCAGCCCGGGGTATCGTTAACCCAGCCAAGCTTGGCCGAGACGGCATCAATCTCGTCAACAAAATCGACGCCCTGACGCGGCATGACATAATAGTCTTCTTTGGGGCCGGTGACGTTAAAACCGTCAAAATTGACATTGATGATGATGTCTTTGAGCGGAAATATCGGGTTTTTAGCATAATAGTCACTGCCATACTGCCCGGTTTCTTCTGCTGCGGTGGCGATAAAAACCAAATTGTGTGCGGGTTTGGCACCTTGTTGATACTGACGAGCCATTTCAATCATTGCCGCCACACCAATGGCATTATCTAACGCTCCATTGTGAATAACATCTTTTTGACCCGGCTTTTTGATGATCCCAAGGGCATCGTAGTGGGCAGTAAAAACAATCGAACGATTGGTTTTAGTTGCCGCCTTGATGACACCAACCACATTAGCTTCGGATTTTTGTTGATTGGGGATGGGAAAAAGCTGTAAGTAGCTATAACCGTCGATTGGTGTTAATCCAATGGCTCTAAACTGTACTTCGATATACTTTGCCGCCAGTTCTATACCTTCGCTGCCGTTACCTCGACCTTCTAGTTCGTCTGAGGCTAAGTAATAAGTGTGACGTTTAAAGTCATCTACGACTGTGGCTTTAAGTGCGAATGACAAGGTGCATAATACTAAGGTGACAAAAGCTAACTTGTTTTTCATAAAGGTTCTCAGGCGGGTTAAAAACGGTTAGACGTAACCCCGACTGAAAAAGTTTAAAGCGCTCCTTACTTTTCTTTCCTGTCGTCAATAAATTTTAGAATATCTCGCCAGCTCACAATCCCCACCGGTTTTTGCTTTTCATTGATGATTGGAATACAGGACACTTCATTTTTAACAAAAATAGCTATCGCATCATAAATCCCGGCATCTGGTGTCAAGGTATGGAGTTTGCGGGTCATGATCTGGTGGGCTTTTTTGTTGAGCGTTGCCAAGTCACGACTGGTCTCGGCCGCAGTGCCTAGGGTTGGTGATAGGGCTTTTAGCAGGTCTCGGTCAGAGATCACCCCGCACAAAACCTCGTGATTAACGACCAGCAAGTGGTGAAAACTAAAGTGGTCGAAAGTCTCTTTTACCGTCCACAGGGTATCATCCAGATGTACGCTGATGGGCGTGGTGGTCATTAATTTGTCTACTTTCATGAAAATTTCGGGCCTCAGCCTGGTTCGTCAATATCTGACCAAACCGCAAATTCATTACCGTTTGGGTCAGCAAAGTGAAAACGACGACCACCGGGGAATGCAAATGTGGGTTTGATCGTTGTGCCACCGCTAGACTCGATTTTTTGTTGGGTTTGTTCCAGCGTTTTAGAGTAAAACACCACCAAAGCCGCCCCGTTATCGGTCGAAGAGTTCAATGGTGCCCGATAAAAACCCACCCCTATCCCGGCATTGGTCACGCAGCAATAGTCCGGTCCATAGTCTTCAAACGACCAATCGAATGCCTTGAGGTAGAATGCCTTGGTTGCTTCGATGTCATTTGTCGGAAATTCGATATAGTTGATTTTTTCATGTTCGTTCATGGGCTAGCTCCGATATCAGTGTTTATCAAATAATATTAACACTAGTGTTATACCCACTGAAGCCAGATTAATCACGAAAAAATTGACCTAAGCCATAATAAAAAGTAATTTGTGTGACATTGGCCGTGACCCGGCAGTTTTTAGGATACCGTTTTACCATCATGCGTAAGAAAAAAGACCAGATGTACTTGCAGGCCTTGCCAAAATTGGCGCTGCCTACCGAAGATTTTGAGATTTTGACCACAGCCGTGGCTTTCAAGAGCAAATTACTGTCATTAATTGCAACAGCAACTCAGCGGGTCTACATTTCCGCCCTGTATTTGCAAGATGATGCTGCCGGACAAGAAATACTTCACGCCCTGTATAAGACCAAACAGGCCAATCCAGCTATCGACATCAAAATATTTGTTGATTTTCATCGTGCCCAACGGGGTTTAATTGGCGAAGATAAACACCCCGGCAATGCGGGATTTTACCGCGACTGCCAAAAGCAGTATCAGCACGGAATAGATATTTATGGTGTGCCGGTAAAATCCAAAGAGCTGCTCGGGGTTTTACATTTAAAAGGTTTTGTCTTTGACCAAACCGTGTTGTTCAGTGGTGCGAGCATCAACGACATCTATCTGCATCAAGAAAACCGCTACCGATATGACCGTTACCATGTCATTAAGCAAGGTGACTTGGCCGATTCCATGGTTAATTTTTTACAGCAGTATTTTGTTAAATCATCGGCGGTGAAGTTGTTAACCACCGAAACGGTGCTCCCGGTCAAAGAAATGAAAAAAGACGTGTTGCGACTCAAGCGTAATTTGGTCACTGCCGCCTACGATGTTAAAAACATGCCCATCGCCCATAGCGGCGTGGCAATCACGCCTTTGGTCGGGTTGGGTTTCAGGCGCAACACCCTGAACAAAACCATCCGTTCGATGATCCGCGCTTGTGAGCAAAAACTGGTAATGCTTACCCCGTATTTTAACCTGCCACCGGTACTTGCCAGAGAAGTGAGAAAGCTGCTGAAAAAAGGCCGTCAGATCACCATTGTTATCGGTGACAAAACTGCCAACGATTTTTACATTCCGCCCGATCAGCCGTTCACCACTATTGGCGGTTTGCCGTATATTTACGAATCCAACCTGCGCCGTTTTATCCAGCGTAATCAAAAGTTTGTCAACAGCGGCTTGCTTAATATCCATTTGTGGCACCATGACAACAACAGTTTTCACCTCAAGGGCATCAGTTGCGATGACCAGTTACACCTGATCACCGGCAACAATTTAAACCCCAGAGCCTGGCGACTGGATTTAGAAAATGGCTTGCTTATTGATGACCACCAGCAAAACCTCAAAGCCTCATTTGATCAAGAGCTTGAGACGATTTTGGTTCACACTAAACGTATCGCAAACTTTAAAGAGCTGGAGACCATGAAGGATTATCCTCGTCCGGTTCGCAAACTGCTGCGCACCATCAAGAGCACCAAGGTTGATACGGTTATTAAGAATATTATTTAGGCTTTTTGGCCTGCGGCCATGAAAATCAAGCGCGATCCACACGGAGGGGGAACAAAGAGGCACGGCGGCCACGGAGAAGATCAAAAGAAAAAATAAAAAAGGTAAATAGATGTGCTGCTCTTATTCTTTCCTTCTTTTAATCTTGCTCCGTGGACACTGTACCTCTGCGTACCCCTCCGTGTGGATCGCTTTTGCTTTAAACAACAAAGTCAATCCAGCCGCAAATTCCCACCCTCATGCTTCAACCAAGCCTTAGCCTCTTTATGACGGGGATAAAACCGCTGGACCTTGGCCCAAAACCGGGGGGAATGATCCATATGAGTCAAATGACACAGCTCATGCACAATCACATAATCGATGATCCACGCGGGTGCCATCATCAATAGAAAATTAAAGCTCAGCTGACCTTTTGAACTACACGACCCCCACCTTCTTTTATACGCACGTACATTAACGCCGGTATGAACGACACCAATCACATCAGCATAATGTTCTATCCGATGCTCAAGATAGTCACTTAATTGTTGTTTATACCAATCTTGCATCAGCGCTTTGATGTGGTTTGCACGGTTTTGCGCTTTCACCCGGTTTGACACGTTAACGATGAAATAGCCGTTGTGCAATATGACCTCGCTTTTACTGGCAGCCCCAACCGACAAGGGATACGATTCGCCCAAATACAAAAACGGTTCGCCCTCAATAAACAGTTTTTGTCCCTGCTCATTTTGGTCAACCCATGCCTGTTGGGTTTGCAGTTTTTGCAAAACCCACGGGGTTTTGGCTACAATAAATTCGCTGATTGTCGCTTTTGATAAAAATACCGGCGCCAACACCTTAACCTCGCCACGACGAATGACAATAGACAGGGTTTTACGGCGGATAGAGCGTTGTAGTTGGTATTCAAAGGCAGACATGAGAAGTGAGTTTAATGATGGGTTTTGCGCATTATTGACCAAATGAAGCAAAAATGCGAGCCATTCTAAAATATGCTGATATACTCAAAAAAGCGAATATAACAACAAGTAGAGACCATTTACATGCAATGGTATACCCATACCTTTAACCAGCTGACCACCAAAACTCTGTACGACATCCTCAAACTGCGCATCGACGTGTTCGTGGTTGAACAAACCTGCTATTACCCCGACCTAGACGGCATTGACTGCAACGACGACACCCTGCATATCTACGCATTCGAAAACGATGAGATCATTGCTTATTTGCGCTGTCTTGCACCGGGCGTGGTTTATGAAGGTGAATCAGCCATTGGCCGAGTGGTCATTGCCGAACAGGCCAGAGGCCGCAGTTTGGGTCATGAATTAATTCAACAAGGCATCAAAGCCTGCGAAGCGGCTTGGCCAGACAACAACATTCATATGGCTGCCCAAGAGCATTTGCAAAAGTATTACCACCAACACGACTTCAAGACCATCGGTGAGATGTTTCTTGAAGACGATATTCCACATATCAGTATGGTAAGGGAGGCTAAGACTAAATCATGACATTACCCCTTAATCCCGAATATGACTTATCTTGTGAACTGATTGACGGCGACGATAGCGAGTTTTGGCTACCCGAAATCGAACATATTTGTCAATTGCACGACATCAGTTTCGACAACATGAAAAAGATCAACGGCTGGGCCAACGGCATTTTTGACCTTGATGGCCAGTACATCGTCAAAGTGGTGCCACCCAACTGGGCCTCGCAGGGCGAGCGCGAATTGGCTTCATTGACGCTTTTAGCAGGCAGTACGCTACCCGTAGCCATTCCAAAGCTGATTGCCGATGGCGAGGTCAACGGTTGGTTATACGTTATCATGGACAAACTACCCGGCACCAACTTGCACGAAATTTGGACAGATTTGAGTGAAGAGAATCAATGTCTCATCGTTAAACAAGTCGCCGAGTTTGCCAATCGATTGCACGCCATCCCAGTGCCAGAAGACTCATCATTGTGCCTCGACTGGCCGGCATTTTTGAAAGAGCAAAAAGAAAACTGTGTTGAGAAGCGCCAAAAACAAGGCTTAACCGGCCCATTGCTTGACGACATATTAAACTTTGTCGAAAAGATCGATTATCAACCGGTGTACAACCGTCCGTGTTTGGTTCATACCGACTTGCACCCCGGCAATTTGTTGGCCGAAAAAATCGATGGCCAATGGCATTTATCTGGCGTAATTGACTTTGGCGATGCGTTTATCGGCAACGACCGTTATTTTGAATATGCCACTTCAGCGATTTTGATGGGGCTGGGTAACAAGGTGGTTAATCGGGCTTTGTTTGACGCTTACCAGTTTGAAATAGAAGATAAGAAACAGTTTGCACAACATCTAATGGCGTTGTCGTTACTGCGTCATACCGGAGAAATGGCCTACGTGTTACAGCAAGTGCCCGGGTGTGACGAATTGAGTGATTGGCAGAGCGTTGCCGACCGGTTTTTTGCGCTTTGATTTGAAGTCGAGAGGTCGCTACCGCTGGTATGGCCTGCGGCCATGAAGGTC
>JABSOG010001249.1 GCA_013216025.1 Algicola sp.
GCATCATCGTAAACGATACCGGCACCATATTCCTTGCGGGTCCGCCATTGGTTAAAGCCGCTACCGGCGAAGAAGTATCAGCCGAAGAACTTGGCGGTGCCGATGTGCATTGTAAAGTTTCGGGTGTTGCTGATCATTATGCGTTAAATGACGATCACGCCCTACAACTGGCTCGCCAATCTATCTCTCGATTGAACATCGTTAAATCTGTTGACGTTGATGTAAGACCGAGTGTTGAACCGGCTTTTGATGCCAAAGAAATCTACGGCATTGTCGGCACCGATTTAAAAAAACCGTATGATGTCAAAGAAGTCATCGCCCGCATTGTTGACGGCTCTGAATTTGATGAGTTTAAACAGTATTACGGTTCAACTTTAGTGTGTGGTTTCTCGCGTATATTTGGCTACCCAGTTGGCATAGTGGCCAACAACGGCATTTTGTTCTCTGAATCTGCTCAAAAAGGTGCCCACTTTATTGAACTGTGTGCCCAGCGTAAAATCCCACTGTTATTTTTACAAAACATCACCGGCTTTATGGTTGGCAAAAAATACGAATCTGAAGGTATTGCCAAACACGGTGCCAAGATGGTTATGGCCGTCTCTTGTGCCAAAGTACCAAAGTTCACCGTTTTGATTGGTGGCAGTTATGGTGCGGGCAACTACGGCATGTGTGGTCGTGCGTACGACCCAACCATGATGTGGATGTGGCCCAATGCACGTATTTCAGTGATGGGTGGCGAACAAGCCGCTGGCGTTATGGCTCAGGTCACTAAAGACGGCATGGCCCGTAAAGGCGAAAGCTGGACACCAGAGCAAGAAGCCGCATTCAAACAACCCATCATCGACAAGTACGAAGAACAGGGTAACCCTTATTATGCCAGCTCACGATTGTGGGATGACGGCATCATCGACCCGGCGCAAACGCGCATGGTCGTTGGTTTGGGGCTGTCGGCGGCATTAAATGCACCGATAGAAGACACCAAGTTTGGCGTATTTAGAATGTAAGTTGAGGCAACCCTGATGACTGACAACCAAGTATTAACCACAATAGATTCACGCGGTGTAGCACATTTGACGCTAAACCGCCCTGAAGTACACAACGCCTTTGACGACATTGTGATTGGCCAATTGATTGCGGCCTTAAACGAACTCGACGCCAACGCTGACGTACGCGTATTGGTGCTCAATTCTAACGGCAAAAACTTTTCAGCTGGCGCAGACCTCAATTGGATGCGCTCAATGGCGACCAAAAATCTCGAGCAAAACCTCGAAGATGCCGGACAGTTAGCAGAACTGATGCGCCGCCTCGACAAGTTTTCAAAACCCACCATTGCATTGGTGCAAGGCGCTGCTTTTGGCGGTGCACTGGGTTTGATTGCCTGTTGTGACATCAGCATTGCCACCAAAAAAGCCAGCTTTTGTTTAAGCGAAGTAAAAATCGGTCTTATTCCCGCCGCCATCAGTCCTTACGTGATGCGCTCTATCGGCGAAAAGGCGGCAAGAAGGTATTTTTTGACGGCTGAACGCTTTTTTGCTGAACAAGCTCACCACATTGGTTTAATTGATATTTTGGTCGAGCAAAATGAAAACTTGGTTGAAGCCTGTGAATCTCAACTCGACTTGCTACTGGGTAATAGCCCAGCGGCTATGACGGCGGCCAAGTTGTTGATTGAAGCAGTAGCCGAAAAAGAAATTAATGAAGCGGTGATCAAAGACACTTCGCGCAGAATAGCCGAAATTCGGGTGTCACCAGAAGGACAGGAAGGGTTGACCTCATTCCTTAACAAGCGCACCCCTAATTGGATAAAGGCATAATCATGTTTACAAAAATACTGATCGCCAACCGTGGCGAAATTGCTTGCAGGATCATAGAAACGGCTCACAAAATGGGGATCCGCTGTGTGGCGGTGTTTTCAGACGCCGACCAAGACGCCCGTCACGTTGCCATGGCAGACGAGGCTTATCATATCGGCCCCTCGCCAAGCAAAGACTCTTATTTGAGAGCCGACAAAATTCTTGAAGTGGCCAAAAATCCGGTGCCCAAGCGGTCCACCCGGGTTATGGTTTTATGTCAGAAAACCCAATATTTGCTCAG
>JABSOG010001250.1 GCA_013216025.1 Algicola sp.
CAGTTGCGAGTGTGCCTGCGATTCTAGGCTACCCAGTCGAGTGGGCTCAGCATGAGTCAGCGGCACTGACAGCAAGGCGTTGTCAATGACCAGTGCATCAACCGTTTGATTGAATAAAACCGGACAATTGAACACCGCTTGATACTGTTGCTGAGTTTGCAGTGACGGGCTTGACCGTTGCAACAGTACTTTTGTCGGGTGATATTCTGGGCCAATCATGGTGCGGGTGAAAGCCAGCCAAGATGACAAACAGTTATCAACCATTTGACGCACCACACTTGGCTCGGTGTATTGGCAGTGCCATTGGATTTGTGTGGTGGTGGCAGCGCGGCTTATTTTGGTGACGCCCATATCGCCGACCAATTGTTCAAAAGGTTGGATCTTGCGGACAGCTTCGTCGAACGTGTGGCAATTAACCGCAATAAAACCCAATATACTGTAAGAATCGGGCCTGACAAAGCGCGAACTGTGCAAACCAAACAAAGGGTTGTTACTGTGTTGCAGTAACTCAGTGATTAACGCTTGAAATTGCAATCCACTGATATGGCCGTGGTTTTGCTTTAAAATGGCCTCATCTAATGCGTTCGCCGCCAAAATCCCGGCAACATCGATACCTTCAGATTTTGCCTGAGACAAATATTGATTAACGGCGGGTATCGAGGCGATCCCCAGTTTGTTTTTTTGCGTCACTAAAATGTCCTAAATAGACAGTGTATTATTGCGAATTCATTTCTATTATAGAAGTCTTACGTGATTATTAATAAGGGTTCAAATTATGCGTCGTTGGAATGGTTGGGGTGATGAAGCTAACGCGATGGATTTACCAAAAAGTGCCGGTAAATTTTTGTCCTCACTGCTTGGCGAGGCCACACCACTGACTGACGTTACGTTGGAGTCGGTGTGCCAGCAAGTGCCGCCTAGTCGTTTGCCAGAGCATCGGCTGGTTTCAACCGATAACGAAGACCGGGTTCGTCATGCCAGAGGGCAGTCTCTGCCAGATTGGCTGGCGATGCGCAGTGGTCAATTTGATGTGTTTCCCGATGGTGTGGCTTATCCAGAGAATGCTCAGCAGGTGCAGGCGTTATTGAGTTATGCCAAAGAGCATAATATCGAAGTTATTCCGTATGGTGGCGGCACCAGCGTTGCGGGTCATATTACGCCAAATGCGTCCGAACGTGGGATATTAACCATCGATATGGGCCGAATGAACCAATTACTCGACTTAGACAGTGAAAGCCAAATAGCCACTTTTGGTGCTGGTGCCAGTGGTCCCATGGTCGAAGCGCAGCTCAGAGCCAAAGGTTACACACTGGGGCACTTTCCCCAATCTTTTGAACTGTCGACCATCGGTGGCTGGGTGGCGACTCGTTCTAGTGGTCAGCAATCATTGCGTTATGGCCGAATTGAACAGTTATTTGCCGGTGGTTCAATGGAAACCTTCAAAGGTACCATGGACATACCCACTTTTCCGGCGTCTTCTGCGGGTCCTGACATACGCGAGATCATTATGGGCTCCGAAGGGCGTTTTGGCATACTGACCGAAGTCAAAGTGCGTATCAGCCAAATCGCCGAGCAAGAAAACTTTTTTGTGACGTTCTTCCCTGACTGGGATGCCGCCAAGTCATTTTGCCGCGATGCCACACAACACAAGATCACCTTGTCGATGTTAAGAGTGAGTAACGCTGTTGAAACCCAAACCCAATTGAAACTCGCCGGCCATGAATCGGCGATCGCCTTGCTAGAACGCTATCTTAAACTGCGTGGCTGTGGTGCACAAAAATGTATGTTGACTTTTGGCATTACCGGCAGTAAGTCGCAAAATCGTGCCACTTCGCGACAAATAGGTCGATTATCGCGTAAGTATAAAGGTGTTAGCACTGGCACAAAATTGGGCAAACGCTGGCAGGGTAACCGTTTTAAACTGCCTTATTTACGCGAGGCGTTGTGGTTAAAAGGTTATGCCATCGACACACTCGAAACCTCCTCCACCGACTGGAAGAACGTCAACCAGTTGCAAGACAAGGTCGAAGCCTCATTGCGTGAAGGGTTGGCTGATGAAAACGAGCCGGTTCACGTATTTACCCACTTAT
>JABSOG010001251.1 GCA_013216025.1 Algicola sp.
CCCTGCACCGATAGCCACCCGCCGCAACATAGGTAATAATCCTTGCTAACTTTTATCTAGGGTTCCATCCAATGAAAAACAAACTGTTATCCTTACTGGCATTTGCCGCGCTGACAGGCGTTGCGACCAGTGCCACAGCCGCAACGGTCGACAAAAACCGGGTTGCTGTGATGAACGCAATCGGCGTAACACACACCATTCGCCCCCACCAAAGCGGTTTTCCCGATCCGGTGCGGGCCAACCTAGTCGCGACCATCAACAAAGCACTCGATCACCACAGCACTTTACAGCTGTTTGGAGAAACAAAAAGCTTCAGAGCGCTGAGTAAAGTCAAATCACTGACCGAGCCAGGCATTCAAGTATTAAAAATGGAACTCAGTACCAGCCAATTCACCACAGGTATTTTGACCATCGAAGGCGTTCAAACCGGCACCCTTTATCAAGATGGCGAAGTGGTCAGTGGCGCTGATGGTTCGTATGCTTTAACCCTCACCAACGGCGATCACCGCCTGTTGATGTTGACCGAGCAAGTCGATAACTGGAAAAAGGTGTCGGTAGACTGGACAGCCGATGACGACAAACATCAAGTCACCTTTCACAAAAACGCCCCAAAACACCGTTTGAATGCCAAACAAATGTACGACAGCGAAATTATCAGCCGGGTCAGTATTTCTCCTGACGGCAAGCACATCGTGATGTCAAAACGCAGCTACAACAATGCCGATGGCGACAAGTCTACCCGTCAAACCGAGTTGCTCGACGCCAAAACCATGAACGTGCTATACCGCTGGCAGGGCATGTCACCGGGTTCTTTAAACTGGAGCCCAGACAACGCTTATATTTCGTTTACGGCTAAAAACAACGTTTATTTGTTGGCGCGCAAAGGTTTTGCGCAGAGCAAAATCGCCAGTGGCCTTGAAGGCGCCAGTGGTTATCACTGGTTAAACAAAAATACCTTGATCTTCAGCTGGAACCGCTCAGACGAGTCTGACACGTCAATCGCTAAGCGTTACCGTGCACTCGAAGACCGCTGGGGCGGTTGGCGCGACAACTCGCAAGTGTTTGTGATGGACATTCACTCAGGGTTTATCAAGCAACTGACCCAAAACAAGCTGTCGCACTACTTGCTGGATTTCGACGACAAGAATCAACGTATTTTGCTCGGTCGCGATGTGGTCGATTACAAAGCACCGGCCCACGGTTTAACCGAATTGGTAGAGTTTGATTTAAAAACCGAAACCGAAAAAGTACTGGGTCGCTACCGCACCTTTGCTGGTGCACTCTACGCCAAAAAAGGCTTTTACATCACCGCAGGCCCAGGTTTTGCCAACAGAGCTGGCGCCACCTTGCCAAAGGGTGTGCCCGTCAACAACTACGACAGCCAATTGTATTACATGGACCGCAGCGGCAAAGTGTCGCCTCTGTCAAAACAGTTTGATCCGGCCATCAGCAGCGTCGAAGTCATGAATAATGGTGAGTTGTTGTTGCGAGTCGCCGACAAAGACCGAGTTCAGCTTTACACCTACTCGCCCAAGAACAGAAAGTTCAAACGAGTTGATACCCGTCTAGACGTAATTTCCTCTTACAGCGTATCCAAACAAAGCAAACCGACTTTGGTTTACCGTGGAACTACGTCTATTCGGCCGCAAAAAGTCTACCTCAAACAACACAACAAAAAGCCGCGATTGTTAATCGACAGCGCCAAAGCCAGTTACGCCAACACCCAATTTGGCGAAATCAAAACATGGTCATACACCACCGCCAAAGGACAAACCATTGATGGCCGTTACTACTTGCCACCAAACTTTGACAGCAGCAAAAAATACCCGGCAATCGTCTATTACTACGGCGGCACCTCATCAGTAAAACGGGGTTTCACGGGCCGCTGGCCATTCAGCCTTTGGGCAGCTCAGGGTTATGTGGTTTACGTGGTTCAACCATCAGGCGCAACAGGTTATGGTCAAGCATTCTCGGCCAAACACGTTAATGCTTGGGGTAAAGAAACCGCCGATGACATCATCAGCAGCACCAAAGCCTTCTTGAAAGCTCACCCGTTTGTCGACGAAAAACGCATCGGTAACATGGGC
>JABSOG010001252.1 GCA_013216025.1 Algicola sp.
TGCACGGGTTTGGACAAGTTGGGTGAGTTTGATTTACCCCACGACATTGTGCCGGGCGACTACTTGGTGTTTGGCCAGTGTGGTGCTTATGGGTTTACCGAAAGTATGCCATTCTTTTTGTGTCATGATTTGCCCGCAGAAGCGGTCGTCTATCAACAACAACTTGAGGTGGTGCGCGAAGCACAAGCCGCGTCGAGTTGGTTAAGATAAAGTAAGGTAAAAAAGAGAGGGTATTAGATATGGCCGAGATCAGCAGAACCAATTTAAAAGTTGGCGAAAACGTCAGCGGACAAGCACAAACCATTGCGGTGTTCACGGTAAAAGGCAGCGAACCCGGTCCTAACGTGTATATTCAGGCCAACTTGCATGGCGCTGAAATTCAGGGCAATGCGGTGATTTTTGAGTTGTTGAACCGTTTGAGTGAACTCGATATTCGCGGCCAAATCACCTTGGTGCCACAGGCCAATCCGTTGGGATTGAATCAAAAGTCTGGTGAATATACCCTTGGCCGGTTTGATCCGGTTACAGGCGCCAATTGGAACCGGATGTATTATCACGATTTAGACTTTTTGCCTGAATTTGTTGAACAACATATTAATGCCGACGATGCGACAGTTCGTCTTCACTTTGCCGCCAAGCTTAGCCAGCGGATGAGCGATGCTTTTCACAGTCCAATGGGTTTAAAAACGGGTCAAAACATTTGTTACACCTTACAGCAAATGGCGGTCGAGGCCGATTATGTGCTCGACTTGCACACTGGCCCCAATTCAAGCAAGCATTTATATGTGCCTGAGTATGCCCGTGCATCGGCGCATTACTTTAACATTCCCCACGTATTGTTTATCCCCAACGAATTTGATGGCGCATTAGACGAAGCCACGTTTGTGCCGTGGTGGACACTCAGCCAGGCCTTTGCAGACAAGGGCAGGGTACTGTCGATTGAGCGCGAAGCCTTTACACTCGAATTAGGCTCACAAGAAGCCATCAGCTTCGACGAAGCCAAACTTGATGCCGACAGCATCATGAGTTATTTAAGCCACAAAGAAGTGTTCGCCAATAACCCCTATCAACCTAAGCAGATGACACGTTACGGCTGTATGCTCGAAGACTACAAAACAGTATATTCACCGCGCGGCGGTTTGGTCGAATATAAGGCCAGTCACTCCGAGGTAATAGAAGCAGGCCAACCACTGGCGCGAATTCTCAATATTCAGCGTTATGGTTTTGATGATGTGTTAACGACTATTTCGTTGCCTGAAACGGTGTTGCCGATTTTGCATTATTCGAGCGGCAGTGTGTTGCAAGGGGCAGAGTTGTATAAGGTTTTTTATAAGTATTTTGAGCTTTGATCAATCCGCTGCGCTGCTTTATCAAACATCCTGTCCATCGTTGTAATTGGTTAAAAAACATACTATAATAAAGGGTCCTTTGTAATTCTTTGACTGGATTATTTGCCCGAGTAAAACAGTCATAAGCGTGGTACATAATGAACACATTGGTAAAAGTAGTTTTGGCTTGCTGTTTGGTATTGGTTACACCTCCCGCCTATGGCCTTCTCCTGTTGATTTAATGTCTATTTCTACTTGAAAGCAATTTATTTGCAATCAAGAGGGAATAAATTCAAAGCTGTCTCGTTGGTATAGGTAATAACGTATCAACGAGGTGACTTTAATGAACTCAATATCTGCTGTATCCAACAAAAAAATGTTTCTGTCTTTAACCGCCATGGGTTTGCTTGGTGTGTTAACCACGCTGTTAATGCCAATACCTGAAAGCATCAATATCCCCCTTTCTCCTGAGATGATCAAACTGGTCGGTTTTATTCAATCTAGCATTTTTGTCATGATTGCCGTTGGCGCGGGTTTATATTGCGCCCCCAAGTTGGGTTTGAAAGCACCAGTGCTTGAAGCTTGGTTAAAAGGTGAAAATGTTGTCGAGGCTTTTAGACCACAACTTAAACCGGCATTGATTGGCGGTTTGGGCGGTGGGGTGTTAATTGTGGTGTTGGCGGTTTTGATGCAACCCTTATTACCCGCTGAATTTATTGAAAAAGGCGCTAAGCTGGCCAAAGACATGCCGGTGTTGGC
>JABSOG010001253.1 GCA_013216025.1 Algicola sp.
ACACTGCATCACCTCTGCCTTGTATAAAGAACAAACAACTCGCTGCAAAAATCAACTCCAAAGATCAACAGGCCCTAACCTTGGCGCGTCTTTTTGCGCCAAGGTTCATATTGCAGGGGCGTGTCTTTTTACGCCAATGCAATCAGCATTCGATGATATTAACAGCCAAACCGCCGCGTGCGGTTTCTTTGTATTTGGTCTTCATATCATTACCCGTATCCCACATGGTCTTAATCACTTTATCCAAAGAAACTTTTTGCTCGCCGGTACCACGCAGTGCTAACCGTGAGGCATTAATCGCTTTTATCGCCCCCATTGCATTACGTTCAATACAAGGCACCTGAACCAAACCGCCGACCGGGTCGCAGGTTAACCCCAGATTATGTTCCATGCCAATTTCAGCCGCATTTTCAACATTCTCTGGAGAGCCGCCCAAAACTTCAGTCAAAGCCGCCGCCGCCATTGAACAGGCTACGCCAACCTCGCCCTGACAACCCACTTCAGCGCCTGAAATCGAGGCATTTTTCTTGTACAAAATCCCAATCGCTGCCGCCGTTAGTAAAAACCGTGAGGCGAGATCTTCATCAACTTTATGAATGTACTTGTCGAAGTACATCATTACTGCCGGAATAATACCTGCAGCGCCGTTGGTTGGGGCCGTGACCACTCGGCCACCCGCGGCATTTTCTTCATTGACAGCCAACGCGAACAGATTGACCCAATCCATGACCACGAGTGGGTCGTTGGTTTGTTCAATCGACAGACGCAAATGCAAACCGGGCGCTCGGCGTTTAACTTTTAAACCACCGGGCAAAATCCCTTCATTTTTAATACCGTTTTCGACACTTTGGCGCATACAATCAAAAATCTTACCGAGTTTTGCTTTAATCTCACTTTCAGGGGCCAATACTTTTTCGTTGGCCATCATCATGGTCGAAATGCTGATCCCGTGTTCGGCGCAGTGTTCAAGAATTTGATCACCACTGTTAAATTTATAAGGAAAAGAACGTGATTGTGCTTCTTCAGTTTTGGCCACTTTTAAGTCTTTAAAATCCTCCGCGGTGACGATAAAACCGCCGCCGATAGAATAATAGGTTTCTTCATAAAGCACTTCAGTACCCTCATAAGCGTACAGCGTCATGGCGTTAGAGTGACCGGGCAGGGTTTTGCGACGATGAAAAACGATGGCATTTTTATTTGGGAAACTGGCAGTATGTTGGCCGCCAAGCTTAATTTGTTGGCTTTCATCAATAGATTTGAGCAATGGGTCGATAATGGATGGTTCAATGGTTTCGGGTTCAAATCCCACCAAACCGAGGATCACCGCTTTGCCAGTGCCGTGACCAACACCGGTTTGACCAAGTGAGCCAAACAACTCTACCGTCACAGCGGTGACTTTGGTTATATCACCAGATTCAATCAAACTATCTACAAAAAGCTTGGATGCCCGCATGGGTCCCACAGTATGGGAGCTTGAAGGGCCGATACCGATACTGAAAATATCAAAAGTACTGATCATGTTGTTGCCTTATCGTCAAATGGCTGTTTAGCCTAAGCTTATATCACCTTGGTGTGGTTGCAATATTCGTTGCTGATGGGCACTGTCTACAACCGAGGTTGTTCCATCAAATAATCGTGTTGCCAAATCTGCTGGCGGGTATGGTTGTCTATATTGCCACCCGACAACACGATCAACACGTTTTGTGGTGTCGACTGACTAGTTAACCACTTAATGGCCGCTGCCATACCGAGTGCCGAAGTCGGTTCTATGGTTAGCTTTAACAAGTGGGTAAGCCATTGGGTCCAGTACATAATCGATGACTCTTCAATTTCAATGATGCCGTCGCTTTTTTTAAGATAGCCAAAAGTCCGCTCAGACACTGCCAGTGTACGTACACCATCAGCGATGGTCGCCGGGGTTTGTGCCAGAGTGACAATTTTGCCTGTTTTAAGGCTTTGCGCTGCATCGTTGGCAAGGGTTGGCTCGGCACCAAAGACCTTGATGTCGGGGTTCATCCCTTTGGCTGCAATCACGCTACCCGATAGCAAACCACCACCGCCGCACGGCGTAAAGACCGCA
>JABSOG010001254.1 GCA_013216025.1 Algicola sp.
ACCGCCGGTAACTCATCAAGCTGCTTTTGCCAATAGCTCAGCTGAGACTCCAGCACTTCCCCTTCGAGGCCATCTCCTTCAAGGAAAGTACGTTGCCATTGCGCAAAGTCGGCATATTGAATGGCCAATGCTGGCAGTGGGTTGGCTTTGCCCAGACTATACGCCTCTAACAACGCCATGAATTCTTTGGTCAACACTTCCATTGACCAGCCGTCTGAGGCGATATGGTGCATGTTGAAAATTAATACCCCGGTATCCGAGGTCTTTTTCACATAACTGACGCGTAACATCAAGTCTGACGCCAAGTCAAAAGTCTGGGTAATATCTGCTTCAACCAGTGTTTTGACCTTCGCGGTGAGCGCCTCACCTGAGTGTTGGCTCAAATCATGTACATTAATCTTAAAAGCGACTTCTGACAGGCTGCGGATATGTTGAAGCGTCTGACTTTGCTCGTTTCCTTGCTTGTTTCCTTTTACAGTCCCTTGTACTATCCCTTGTAAGTAGACGGTGCGTAACACCTCATGACGCTCAAAAATGGTGATGAAAACATCTGTCACCAAATTGATATCGAGCTGACCGTTCACCTCAAATACCATCGGCATATTATATTCAGGTGAGCCGCCCTGCAAAGAATCAATAAACCACAGGCGCTGTTGGGCAAAAGAAACCGGCAACTTGTTGCTGTCTCGCTCAAGCGCCAATATTGGCGGACGAACCACCAAATTCGATCCTTGATCAATCACTGCGGCCAAAGCTTGTATGGTTGGATTATCAAAAATGCTCTGAATCGATACTTCAACCTCACAGCGCAGACGAATGTCTGACACCAATCTTATCGATAACAGCGAATGTCCGCCTGACTCAAAGAAGTTCGCTGTGGTGCTGATAGAATCAAATTCGATAGCCAAAAGCGCAGCCCAAATATCAACCAACACGCGCTCAGTTTCGGTGACTGGGGCCACGTACTCGCCTTGCAGTGCACTGCCATCGGGTGCTGGTAATGCTTTATTGTCTATCTTGCCATTGGCTGTTAATGGCCATTGTTCAACCATCATAATGATGCTTGGCATCATGTGTGACGGCAGTTGCGCTTTAAGACTGTCAATGACGTCTTTTATATACTCTGCTTGATGGGGTTCAGCTATCGCGTCGACAGGTTTGACATATCCCACCAATTGCTGACTGCCAGCAATTGCTGCACTCATCACTAATGCTGAATCTACCGCATCCAGTTTGGCCAACTGCGCTTGCACTTCACCCAGCTCGATTCTGAATCCGCGAATTTTGACTTGATTGTCTGCACGACCCAAAAATTCAAGAGTGCCTTCAGCCAGTAAAGAGCCGTCAGCCAGTAAAGAGCCATCAGCGTCAGACAGGTAGCGCACCAAATCACCGGTTTTATATAAACGCCTGCTGCCCTGAGATTGCTCTGGGTCATAAAATGGGTTGTCAATAAAACTCTCGGCGGTTAAATCTGGGCGATTGAGATAACCCCTCGCCAAACCATCACCACCCACATACAGCTCGCCCGTGGCACCTGTTGGCACCAGTTGTAATCCATCCGTTAAGATATACGCTTCATCTGTGCTTAAGCGTTTACCTATCGGCACAATATTGAGACTGTGAGGTTTGTCGAAAGTATACGTTGTTGAGAACGTGGTATTTTCTGTTGGGCCATAACCATTGATTAAAGTTAGTCCCGGTAAGGCGTGCTGCACACGTTTAATCGCATCTGGGTCCAGTACATCACCACCGGCCAACAGCGTTTTTAACGGGCTGTTAACTGGCACATCATTAGACCACAGGCTGAATAACCCCGCCGTCAGCCAGAGCGTATTGACTTGAGCGCGCTCAATCACACGGTTTAATTGTTCTGACGAGATATGTTTGTCAGGATACAGAATTGATTGCCCACCATTGAGCAAGGGTCCCCATATTTCTAGGGTTGCCGCATCAAAAGCAATATTGGCACTGTGCAACATCACGGTTTGACTGTCCAAATTGACAAAGTCTGAATTGACCACCAAACGCACCACACTGATGTGCTCAGTTAATACGCCTTTAGGTTGGCCTGTTGAA
>JABSOG010001255.1 GCA_013216025.1 Algicola sp.
CCGACACAATCCAACGCCGTTTTACGGATAAAACCCGACTGGTTTGAAACTATTTGGGCGCAAGCGCTGTATGTTATTACTGTGATGTTGTTACTGAGGTTTATCTATCGCCTGCGAGTCAGGCAACTCAAGCAACAGGCCGTTGTGCTCAATGCTACCATTGAACACAGAACCAGTGAGATTCAGGCCCTGCTTGAACAAAGAACCCGGTTTTTCGCTTTTGTCTCTCATGAATTGAAAACGCCTTTGACGCTGGTGCAAGACCCGCTAAACCGATTGGCCAAACATGACAAACACGCCAGCCCAAGAAACTCAGAGCTTATCAATATCGCCAGACGCAATGCCATGAAGATATCGGTGATGATCGAGCGACTACTCGACTCGTCAACTGTGCAACATCAAAAACCCCGACATACCGTTTTTATTGAAGCAAAGGTCGATAACGCTATTATGCAATTGTCGGAGTTTGCCGCCGAGCACTCGGTGACACTCGAAAAACACGCAATGGATGACTGTGCGGTGATGGCAACAGATGATGAAATAGATATTATTTTGTTTAACCTGTTAAGCAATGCGATTAAATATAATCGAGTTAATGGCCGTGTTTACATTGGCTGCGTTAAATCAGCCCAACAGTGTATTTTGAGCGTCACCGACGAGGGTAAGGGGTTTGCGGCAACCATCGAACAAGGCGAAGAAACCGGCAAAAACCGTTATGGTTTAAAACTGGTCAAACAGGTGGTTTTATCGCTTGATGGCAAATTGGACATTGAATCGAACGAAAATGTCACAGGCACCGTTGCCTTTGGTACAACTGTCACTGTTAGGCTTCATCAAACTGATAAACCCGCTGAGGCAATAATAACGCCAACAGAAGAACCTCATATAAACCCAACCGCTGCTGACCCTGATCAGCCGATTGTATTCATCGTTGAAGACAATAAGGAAATGCGCCATTACATCAGTGGTTTGTTTGCTGACAATTACCAGTGTATGCGCTTTAGCAATGCTGAAGATGCGTTGGGTAAGGCCATAGAAATGGTGCCAGACGTTATTATTAGTGACGTAGGCCTGCCCTGCATGAGCGGTATTGAGTTGTGTCGCCAGATCAAAGAAAACCAGCAAACCTGTCATATTCCCGTTTTACTGCTAACCGGCGATAAAAACACTGCAACCCAAATAATCGGGCTACAAAACCATGCCAACGATTACATGACCAAACCGTTTAACGGTGAGGCGTTAACGTTAAAAGTGGCCAGTTTATTGAAGCTGATAGCGCATATTCGGCAAAGCAATCAACGGGTGAGTTTAGACAATGCATACACCGACGACAATGCACCGGGTTTGGTTGAAAAAGACCGGTTGTTAATGCAGCGCTTCACCGATATTTTGGCGCTCAATTACCACGACACCGATTACAATCTTGATGGTCTTTGCAAAGATATGTTTATGAGCAAAACCCAACTGTCACGAAAACTGCAAGCCATCAGCAACAAATCGCCCATAGAATACCTCAAAGAATACCGCCTTGAACGGGCAATGGTGCTTTTGTCTCAAGGTATGGCACTTGGCATGGTTGCCATGGAAACCGGATTTTCGTCACAAAGCTACTTTTCTACCTGCTTTAAGAGTTACTTTGGTACCACGCCTAAGAAACATCAATTGACTGTTATCGAAAAACAAAGAGAAAATAGTTAGTTTTATGCACTTTTGGTGATTTTTTAATAAAAAAACGGACGATTTTAAAAGTTTTATTGTTCAACGATTTTAAGATGAATGTGGCTTTGCGTAAGCTTCTCCAGCTTGATTACAACGCAAACCTTACACATATAATTTAAAAAAATACAGGTTGATGAACATGAAAACAAATTACAAAAAAATCGCACTAATGTGCTTGGCTCTGGTACCCGCCGAGGTGGTTTTGGCTGGATCATTAACAGACCTTTCAGGTCAGATTGAAGGTGAGCAAACACTGGTAAAAGAGCATCCAGCAATTAAACCGCTACTACAGAAGGACTCCATGTGTGGTTTTTAAAGTTTCGGACGCGTAATGATAGACGTTATT
>JABSOG010001256.1 GCA_013216025.1 Algicola sp.
GGGTTGCGACAGTTTTTAATCTATTGAGTTCAAATCTGTATGATTAAAACCCCTATACCTTGTTTACCCCCACTTTTAACCAAGAATATTTACCCTTGCGCAGAACTAACCGTCGAAATTACGGTCCTACCCTCCAACATGGCGTAATACTTGACTCAGTCATCAAAATATGGTCTTTTGAACGAGGTCCAAATGAATATCTGAGCTTAACCCAGCCCCCATTTTTAGTTATACTTAAAGAATAAAAACACAGGAACAATGATTGAACAACTTTATGCGTATCTTTAGTGTATTTTGTGGGGCTTTATTCACACTGACAACAATGAATGTCAGCGCTGATTACACTCCAACTAAAACCACAACCCAAGTACCAGTTATAGACAGCGATCAAAGCAGTGACTGGCTGGGCGACAACTGGAGTTTTAACGGTTTTGGCACCATAGGTTATACCCAAACCGACAAATACGATGACCGCATTCCCCGGCGCACCATTTTCCAAAGCGGCAGCAAATTGCAAGACAACGGCTTTTTGCTCGACTCTCAACTTGGCTTTCAAATTAAAGGGCAAATCACCGACCATTGGGATGTTGTCGCTCAGGCTGTGGCTAGAGAACAATTTGCCAACGGCTTTGAAGATTTCGTCGACATCGCCTTTGCTCGTTATAGCACTCAAGATCAGTGGACGTTTTCTGTTGGGCGTCAGGCATTTGACTTGTTTTTTCTGTCCGATCATCAAAGTACTGGTTACTCCTATGACTGGGTCCGGCCGCCCACCGAATATTATGGCAGTATTCCCTACAATTATTTTGACGGGTTAAAAATCACCAAACAATGGGGCGATTTTAACAATGACTGGCAATGGAAACTGTCGGTTGGCAACATCAAGGCCGAATTCGACAATGACGTGGTGGATAACTCGGCAGGTGTCGATTCCACCAAAGCCAATCCCATCTATGGTACCGAATTGACCTGGCAAACTGGCCAGTGGCATGTCAGAACCAGTTATGCATTGTTTAAGTTTGAGCAGGCATTGGCGCATGACGACAAGCTTGACATGCTGGTCAACGACATCAGCCCCTTTTGGCCGGATTTCGGCCAGATCATCAATGACTTTACCGTCAGCTACGACTTAAGCATGACCTCTTTGGGAGCATTGTGGCAATACAACGATTGGAAGATCCAAAGCGAGTGGAGCCATATCAGCACCGATTTTATTGGTTATAATGGCAATCGTGCTTATTTTCATGTCGCCAAACGTTTTAAAGCCTGGCGGCCGTTTGTCACCCTCAGTTATGCCCATGACAGCCAACAATTGCGTTATGCACCACCACCCTTTATCCCGCCGTCAGACAATGAAGATTTGAACGAACTGGCCAGTATACTGGACGAATTCTATGGCGAAGTTGTCGATGTCGTCACAAGCATGAGGCACAACCAACACAGTGTCAGTCTTGGCGTGCGCTGGGATGTGGCACCGCAAAAAGCGCTCAAGCTGCAATGTGACAAGTTTTATTTTAAAGCGGGGTCGGGCAGCATCCATGGCCGCACTGATTTTAAGTATCGCAATAACGAAAGCCGTTCTTGGTGTTCTGTTGCCCTTGATTGGGTGTTTTAATCATGATGAATCGATGGTTATTACTTGTCATGATGTTGTTGTCGCCCAGCACAGCCTTGCTGGCGCAAGAGCCAAATATCTCTGGGATTTGGTTGGTGGTGGTTAATCAAAAATCTGAATTGACCACCTTGTCGCAAAAACAGGTGATGAGTCTGTTTTTGGGCCGAGCGCAGTTTTTGCCAACCGGATCAAGGGTCAAAACGTTTGATTTTCCGATTGGCTCAGCCATGCGGGCCAGCTTTTACCACTCTTTGACCGGTAAAAATATTGCCGATATCGATGCCTATTGGGCGCGGTTACGCTATTCCGGTCGGGCATCGCCACCCCTAGCGCTCAAAGACGGCATCGCCATTATGAAAAAAGTCAGCGAACAAAATGCCGGTTTGGCTTATTTACCGGCAACTTATCAAAACACTCTGGCGGCCAACGGCCTTAAAGCCGTTTTGAC
>JABSOG010001257.1 GCA_013216025.1 Algicola sp.
GCAAGCGGATTTGCTGTTAGGCAGTTTCTTTTTTATTCACCAATCTAACGCCAATGACTGTGACGAACACAGCTCGGCAAATGATATGGCTTTTGAGTTCTTGCATAATACGTTCGGTGAATTTTTGACGGCTGACTTTATTTTACAATCGGTCAGAGAGGAAGTTGAGGCGCTGCACTATTCAAAAGGCAACAAAAAGTCTTATCAAAAAATGGAGCAAGATTATAGTAAAGCAGATGGCCTTACACCACAGTGGTATGCTTGCCTTATGTACACACCTCTTTATTCTAGACCTGTGATCCCTCAAATGATAAGAGAATGGTCCAGCCACCTTTTTAACACTATAAGTTTTGATAAAAGTCACTTCACTGCCAGTTTTGATGTGATCCTTAACTATCAATTGAAACTGTTTTTACATACCCGTACGTTACCAGTAGCAATGAAGGGAGACGCACCGCCACACTTTGCCGATATGCCCTTGTTTGGGTTAATTGCCACCTACACGCTCAACTTAATCATATTACGAACAATTATTGACCCAAATTGTTATGTTTTTGACGAAACAATATTCAGCTTAAGTGAAGATGACTCTACAGTTGAAAACAGTGACATACGACCTTGGGATCGATTGACCCTGTTATGGCGTTCTTGGTTTACTATTGAAAGTTTAAGTGAGTTGTCGGCAATTTTATCGGCAACTAGGAAGGGGAATAAAGTCACTTTAAAATGCCAAGAGGGATTTAAAGCAAAACCCAATAGCGACAGATTGGAAACTGTGTATACCGTTGCCTTGACTTTGGCAGACGACATTACAACTGGGTTGTCGGGCTTACAATTACAAGATGGTAGATCGATAGAGCCGTCATGTCTTGGTATCTTGGAGGCATGTTTAGATCAAGAGAATATCGATTTAACTTTTGAGTTTTTGTTGCGTCAATTACGGATTTACTTAAATAAAGGCCGCCCTGTCGATAACATAGAAGAAATGGTTTATTTTGGTTTGGAACGATTGAGTGAATATACGGTGCGAGATGATCAGGCCATTTCATTTATTACTATGGTTACAATAATTTGCCGTCGTGGCGTTGGTTCGTCACAATTTTGGGAGGATATGCAACCCTGGGTTATAAAGTCACACCAATTAATCTACATGATGGCACAGCAACCAGCAATTGGTATTGCATGGTTACGACTGATACAGGCATGCAGCTATTTTAATTGGTTTGAAAATTACTGCAAAAGTCTTGTAAATGCAGCGATGAGATCTATATCAGTAACAGAAAGCGTGCATCTTTCATATCGGGTTGAATGGTTAGAGTTTTTACAAAAAACCGCCAAAACTGCTCAATCAGAAAGTCTATTTGAGACTTATTGTGTAGACATTTTTGAGAGTGACTGGTCTAAGGAACGCGAGCAATTATTTAAGACAGAGCCACTAATTGCTATTGAGTGGATAGCATTCATATTGCCATTTGGACGTGGCCATAAGAAGAACCGTATTGTTACAGAGTTTCTTGTTCACGGGTTACGACCACAGACATTTATGACTCTGTTGGCACAGCACCCGATGGTTGCACAAGATTTACTCAAACAACTCCAAAATTCGAAAGAATGGCTACAAGGTTTGACTAATGTTATTAACGCAATGAAGCTGGACGATATTGCAGCGTTATTATTTCGAAAAAGCCAAGATTGCTCGCTCTGTCTATTACAATTACTACATTTACTCAAACTCGATAATTCAGTAATATTAATTTGCAAGCATTATGGCAAACATAAATTCAATGTCGCAAGGATCCCATTGGCATTTATCAATAACCTATACTGGTACGCCCAAGTGACAAATGATGAGGAATTACTCCATCAGATTAAGCAATTTACAAATCAATCTCAATAAGCCAAATTGAAATTCGGAATTAAACGAAACTAAAACCTCACCGACGTTGGATGTGGCCCGAGCGTAGGTGTGACTTCAGTCTCGCTCAAAACCCTATAAAGCGACACTGAAGTGTCGCCTACCCCCCTACTCCACCTCAGCAACCCCCATATCAAAGGTACACA
>JABSOG010001258.1 GCA_013216025.1 Algicola sp.
CAAAAAACGACATTAAGCACAGCACAGTTAACACTTTACCCAAAATCATAATTTCTCCAGCATCAGCATCTGCACCCTATGCGCTATCACCGATGAGTTGGTTATTTAACATACTATTTATAGTGGCATAGGATCGTGACACTGGCAAGGTACCGAATTCGGTTGGTGGTGGGGGTATAAAAGGTAGAGCAATGCAAGGAGCAATTGCCAAGGGGAGGATAGTGGTTTTTTTATATTAAAAGGGCACCAAAGGTCGTATCAAAGGTCTTGCCCTGCAACCTTATGTGTCCCGCCAACCCTCCTCTCGTCGCGACCACGACGAACCACGACGAACCACGACTACGTCGACCATCAACTTAACGTCACTTTATCCAATTGTCTCGCCTCAATACTCCAAAAATCCTTATCAGCCTTAACACACTCTCCAACCCTGACAATATGCAACCGAGTCACCCCATTTTTGTCAAAAATCGTTTTTCCTACCATTTCGCGTTGCAACTGCTTGGCATAATTATCTTTAGACATCATATAGTTGACGATCTCTTTACCGTCAGCCAGTTCAAAATGGCATTTGTACTGTGTGCTACGCTCTTTAGAGCGATCATTGGCTGCTAAGCTGCCTGTTGACAGCAACATCGACAGCAATGAGGCCATCGTAATCAACACTGAATTTTTCATTATCATTCTCCTGCTCTTTATACTGGAAGAGGCTGCGCCTTTATTTGTCCCAACATTCGTTGGTATTGTCTTCAGTGCCTTTTTTTGCGGTTTTTTGCCCTAAATAATTAAGACTAAATGTTGTGCAGGCACCATCATTACTGCCCTGCAATCCGGCTGCCGTGGCCGTAATGAGATAATCTGTAGTAATCGCTGTAATAGCGGCAGTATCAATACTGTAATAGCCATTTTCGGTTATATAAGGGTCTGCACTGAATCCTAGCTTGGTCATATCTATTGCATAAGTGCGGTTGTCGGCAAAATACTGCTCTTGCATATTGGCGACCCTGACCAGCTCTGTCATCGCTTCGGCCCGTCTGGAGCGATTCAGGCTGTCGGTGTAACTCGGATAAGCAATACTGGCCAGTATGCCAACAATCGCTACCCCAATCATTAACTCTATTAATGTAAAACCTTTGTTGTTTTTCATCTTTTTTCCTTATTAATTGCCTTTCGCGCCTTCTGTAACATAAATATAGTTTCTAAACGTTCGTATGCCAAAATTACTGGTATCGGTGGTACAACTGTCACCACAGGGTGTGGGATCGCTGGGGATCGGTTTAAGCGTAAAAACTCCCCCGTCTGTACAAGTGGTAGTATTGCCGTCACATTGATCAGTACCCACCAGTAACAGTTCACTTTTACCATCGCTATCTTCACCCAAAAACAGCTCAGGTGTATCCGGTATTTTATCGCCCAAACTGTAGGCTATTTGGTCATAAACCGCAGTGCCGTAATGCATGTTCATGGCATATAATGTGCCCTCGCCCGCCAACAATATACATTGATTGTCTACCACCTCAGATGCTGGGGTAAACGAGGTGTAATAGGCAACCCCACCAATCACCGAGGATGAAGACAACGATTTTTCACCACCATTGGACAAACTGAATTGCCACCCCAGATAATTGCTCAGGTCTATTTCTTTGAGTATCCATTCTTCATCGGTTGATGCACTGCCAAACGGATTGGATGTAATGTCAAACAGATTGCTCACTGTAATGATACTGGGGATGGTATCGACAAAAGATTTTGACACGATGTTTCTGTCCTGAACCAAAAACAGTTTGTCGCTGGTCACGGTTTCATTGGGATGTGAACGATTGCCACTGCCCACCATCACCGCGTCATAGGGAATTTCTTTGCGAATTCTGATGGTTTCTGTCGACAAGTCTACATTGGTGATCTCGGTTTCGCTGACATGGCTGAAAAAAGACCGGGCCACTGTCGGCGCACTGAAAAACCGCCGGTCATCTGCCCCTGTGCCGCCCAACTCAGCCAACTTAAACACAGTCCATGGCGAAGAACTCGATGTTGGGCTATCGCCGGGCATATCCACCCG
>JABSOG010000125.1 GCA_013216025.1 Algicola sp.
TTGCCACCAAAACCGCAGCGGCTACAGCAACAAAAACACAAATGGTGACCTCTACCGATAAACCAACATCTACTCTTGCCTCTAACGCCAGTGGCAGCCCAATTGAAATATCACAACAAAATCAATTGGCCGATGATTTAGCTGGTAGCGGTTTATTTTTTACCTTACTGGCATTCTTCGGATTAGGTGTCGGTTTAGCCTTTACCCCTTGTGTCTTTCCTATGTATCCCATCTTGTCGGGCATCATTGCCGGCCGAGGTGAAAAAATGTCGACCAAACAAGGGTTTATGTTGTCGATGGTTTATGTTCAAGGCATGGCCCTCACCTACTCGTTACTGGGGTTGGTTGTTGCCAGTGCCGGTGTCAAATTTCAAGCTTACTTCCAACACCCGGCAGTATTGATTAGTCTCAGCCTTTTATTTGTTTTATTGGCGCTGTCAATGTTCGGCTGGTTTGAGATCGCCCTGCCTCAATCTTGGCAGGCGCGTATGACCAATTTAAGCAATAAACAAAAAGGCGGTAGCATTGGCGGCGTCTTCATCATGGGCGCTCTGTCTGGCTTGGTTGCCTCACCCTGTACCACCGCGCCGCTATCTGGCGCGTTATTATACATTGCGCAAAGTGGCGATGAAGTCTTAGGTTTTTTGACCTTGTACATATTAAGTCTTGGCATGGGTCTGCCGTTGTTGGTATTAGGTGCTTCGGGCGGTAAATTGTTGCCAAAAGCCGGTGCCTGGATGGACACAGTCAAAACCATATTCGGCTTCTTGCTGTTGGCAGTGCCATTAATTCTGCTCGACCGCATTATTGACTTCAATTACACTCTGACCGCAGGCGCGATATTGACCATTGGTCTGTGCGTTTATTTGTATAATATTCAACTGGGACTCAGTTCAAATAAAGCTAAAGCCGTGCTGACGTTTACGTCACTGGGTTTGTTTTTTGCCGCCGCCACCACCTTAGAACGAGTATGGTTCACCGATGCTGTGACGACTCAAGGGGGAGCGCAGAGCACCTTACAACGACAGGGTCAACAACAAGACGCCCATGGTTTTATTAGTATCAGCTCGCTAGATGAATTGAAACAGCAACTGGCCATCGCCCGCAAAAACAACCAGCCAGTGATGGTGGATTTGTATGCCGACTGGTGTGTGGCCTGTAAAGAGTTCGAAAAATACACCTTCACAGATAACGCGGTCAAACAACAAATGAATCAATTCAGGTTACTGCGAGCCGACACCACTAAAAACTCCGATGCCGACATGCAACTGCTTGAAACCTATGATGTTATGGGTTTACCTACTTTGCTATTTTTCAATCCTCAATCAACAGAACTGACTCGTCAGCGGATCACCGGATTTATGAAGGCTGACAAGTTCAATCAGCATTTGTTGAGAATTTTACAGCAATAAACGCTTAATCCAGACAGGCTGATATCGTCGGACATCAGCTTGCTTGGTTATTATACAACCAATTACAGCGCTCTTTTTGAACTCCTTTGTCTGCCCAGTATTCACCCTACCTACAGAGAATAAAACAAGATTCTTTTTGGTAGTGTATTGGGGTGATCCATTCTATACTTGATACAATCTAATCAAAGTACTTGTTGTTTGCTCATATATGAAAGCCTATGATTTAAGGGATCTGGATCGCTTAGTCAGCCTGACATGTCAAAAAAACTTCGAAACACTACAACAGGCATTTGCCAGTGTAGTGACGGAGCTGATGGGTGACAAAATGTTTCGCTTATATTTGAACAAAGAGCTCGATGAAGGCGTCGAGCCTGACTTTGTACTGATTGCTGAATCAAGCCAAAACTTAAACAAACAAAGCCGCCAATCTGATCAACGCCAATTGGCCCACTTCGTCGACAACGATCACGATGGTGAAAACGAGCAAAACCACAACGAAAATATCCTGCTACCGGTGCTACACGGTCACCATGTGTATGGTTCGCTTATCATTGAGCACGGTATCGACTTTTATGCCGAAATGCACTCCAACGTAATTTTGTCGGCCATCACCATATTTTCCAACCAAATGTCGCTGCTGCAAAATTCTTCTCAAGATGCGCTGACCGGACTATTCAACCGTTATATGCTTGATAACGCCATGGAACATATTCTTTCTGTCAGCCAAGCCCGCCGCGAAGACGACAATCAGGATAATCGCTGGTGTCTGGCGATGCTTGATATCGATCATTTCAAAGCCGTTAATGACACCTATGGTCACCTCATTGGCGACGAAGTGCTGCTTAAACTGGCTCAGCTGATGAAAAAGTGCTTTCGCCATGAAGATATGCTGTTTCGATTTGGCGGCGAAGAGTTTTCGATATTGCTCAAAGGCGTGGATTTAGAACAAGCCACCAATATACTCGAACGGTTCAGAACAACCATCAGTGATTTTCGCTTTCCGCAAGTCGGCCAAGTCACCGTCAGTCTGGGTTTAACCTTTATGACCCCCGGAAAATTCCCTTCTGCCCTACTGGGCAATGCCGACAAAGCCCTGTATTACTCCAAAGAGCATGGCCGCAACCAACTCCACTGCTTTGAACGCCTGCACGAGCTTAATTTACTTGAAGAGATCAGCACTGATAACAACGATTTAGAGTTCTTCTAAAGTCGACCTCCCCCCAACGTACAGTAAATACGAAAAAAACTTGTTGTAAAAAGTAGTGATTAGACCAGTAAAATGCGGTTATTTTCGGTGATTTCGCTATAATACGGCAAAATTGATAAAAAAAGTCATAACGTGGTGGGCATTTTGGAAATTTTCCATTAGAATTTGACTTCGATGATGAATTTTTATGGCTTTCGTTCATTTCTCAACACGTTACCCGCATTTACAGGAAATTTAACCATAGATGTCGACACAATTTAAATTCTTGGTACTAAATGGCCCCAACTTAAACATGTTGGGCAAAAGAGAGCCCCAAATTTACGGTTCTGCCAGTTTGGCCGATATTATCAAGCAACTGGGCGAAACGGCCAAAGCACTGGATGTACAGTTAGACGACTTTCAATCCAATGCTGAACACCTGCTGATTGAGCGTATTCATCAAGCCTTTCAAAACACCGATTTCATTGTCATCAATCCCGGTGCATTTACCCATACCAGTGTAGCCTTAAGAGATGCATTGCTGTCAGTGGACATTCCTTTTATTGAGGTGCATCTATCCAATGTCCACGCCCGGGAACCTTTTCGGCAGCATTCATATTTAGCGGATATTGCGCAGGGCGTGATATGCGGATTGGGGGCTGATGGCTATCACTATGCGCTACGCAGCGCCGTGAAAAAATTAACTGCCAAAACTATTACTGAAGAAATTAACACTTAACAAGCACTTATTAAGCAACTTACAAACACTTAACAAGCTCTTTTTATAAGCAACTAACAAATAGTATAGACACAGGATATATCATGGATATTCGCAAAATTAAAAAATTGATTGAACTGGTAGAAGAGTCCGGCATTACCGAGCTGGAAATTTCTGAAGGTGAAGAGTCAGTACGTATTAGCCGCAATCAACCAATGGGCGGAGCAATGCAAATGATGCCAATGCAAGCACCGATGGCAGCACCCGCTCCAGCCGTTGGGGCAGCGCCTCAAGACGCTGGCGACGAAGCCGCGATTAGTGGACACATCGTTCGCTCTCCAATGGTGGGTTCTTTCTATCGTTCATCAGCACCGGGTGCCAAAGCTTTTGTTGAAATCGGCAGTACAGTTAAGGTCGGCGAGACCTTGTGTATTATCGAAGCGATGAAAATGATGAATCAAATCGAATCGGACAAAGCCGGTGTCATCAAACAGATATTGGTCGAGAACGAAGACGCAGTTGAATTTGATCAACCAATGTTTGTCATTGAATAACGACCAGAAGGCAAAGTCATGTTAGATAAAGTTGTCATTGCAAACCGGGGCGAAATAGCCCTGCGTATTTTACGCGCTTGTAAAGAGCTTGGCATTAAAACAGTTGCCGTCCATTCAGTTGCCGACCGCGATTTAAAGCACGTTTTACTGGCCGATGAATCCATCTGTATCGGCAAAGCCTCAGCGACAGAGAGTTACCTTAATATTCCGCGCATTATTGCCGCAGCCGAGGTTACCGATGCCATCGCCATTCATCCGGGTTACGGATTTTTGGCTGAAAACGCCGAGTTTGCCGAACAGGTTGAACGCAGCGGATTTATATTCATTGGCCCCCGCGCCGAAAGCATTCGTTTGATGGGTGACAAAGTGTCGGCCATTCGGGCGATGAAAAAAACTGGCGTGCCTTGCGTACCCGGTTCAGACGGTGTGCTTGGCGATGATGCCGAGAAAAACCTCTCTATCGCCAAACGCATCGGTTATCCGGTCATCATCAAAGCTTCTGGCGGCGGCGGTGGTAAAGGAATGCGGGTCGTGCGTGAAGATAAAGACTTGGTTCAATCGATTCAACTGACCCAATCAGAGGCAGGCCTTGCTTTTAACAACAGCGAAGTTTACATGGAAAAATTCCTTGAAAACCCCCGTCATGTTGAAATTCAAATCTTGTCAGATGGTCAGGGCCACGCCGTGCATCTGGGTGAAAGGGATTGTTCAATGCAGCGTCGCCACCAAAAAGTGGTAGAAGAAGCGCCTGCTCCGGGCATTACCGAAGACGTGCGCCAGTTTATTGGTGATCGTTGTGTTCGCGCCTGTATTGACATCGCTTACCGTGGTGCTGGCACCTTCGAATTCTTGTATGAAAACGGCGAGTTCTATTTCATTGAAATGAACACCCGAATTCAGGTAGAGCATCCAGTAACAGAAATGGTTACTGGCGTTGATTTGATCAAAGAGCAGTTGCGTATTGCTGCCGGTCAACCACTGTCGCTAACCCAGGATAACATCAAGGTGACGGGCCATTCTATTGAATGCCGTATCAACGCCGAAGATGCCAAAACCTTTATCCCGTCACCGGGTCGTATCACCCGTTTCCATCCGCCGGGTGGTTTAGGGATCCGCTGGGATTCGCATATCTATGCCGGTTATTCGGTGCCACCCAACTATGATTCAATGATTGGCAAGCTGATCACCTATGGCGAAAGCCGTGGTGTGGCCATTGCGCGTATGCGTCATGCCCTGAACGAGATTGTGGTTGAAGGTATCAAAACCAACATCGAGCTGCACAAAGAGATCATGGCAGACGAAAACTTCCAAAATGGTGGCTCTAATATCCACTATCTGGAAAAAAAGCTCGGCATGCAATAACGCTTTGCTTGTTCGCTTGTCGATGAGGCCCCTTTTGGGGCCTTTTTTTGTTGTGGCCGCCATTACTTACCTGCTTCGTTGGTTTTAAAAGAAAAAAGATCTCAACACGGAGGCACGGAGAAACGGAGGTTCACGGAGGAAAAGACAAAAAACTAAAAACTAAAAGAACAAAAGAACAAAAGAACAAAAGAACAAAAGAACAAGAGAATGCACAACGATTTGCCCAAAACACCTATCCCATAACAAAATATATTTTTTCGTTTTTCGTTTTTTGTCTTTTGTCCTTCTCTTTCTTTCCTCCGTGTCTCCGTGCCTCCGTGTTGAAGCTTTTGATTTTCTTGGCCGCAGGCCAACAAGCAGCGCGTACAGGTAGGTAATGGGAGGTGCCGGTCCTTATACATTCAGCTATTTCTTCCCTCGGGGCATTGGGCTATAATCCGCGCATTATCGAACACGAGGAAAATCCCGATGCCTTGGATACAAATCCGCATCAATGCCAATGAGCAGACCGCAGAGCAGATCAGCGACTATCTGGTCGATACAGGCTCACAAGCGGTCACTTTTATGGACGCCAAAGATACCCCCATTTACGAACCCAAGTTAGGCGAAGTCAAGTATTGGGCAAATACCGTCGTCACCGGCCTGTTTGATGCCGATGAGGACATGGACACGGTCGTCGCTTACTTGCAGCAGCAACCGCTGCTCAAAGACCAATTCCATTACAAAATAGAAGCACTGGAAGACAAAGACTGGGAACGTGAATGGATGGACAACTTCCACCCCATGAAGTTTGGTCAGCGTTTGTGGATCTGCCCAAGCTGGCGCTAAGTGCCCGACCCAGACGCCGTAAACATCATGCTCGACCCCGGTCTTGCTTTTGGTACCGGCACCCATCCGACCACCGCCATGTGTCTTGAATGGCTCGACGGATTGGATTTGACTGACAAAACCGTGGTCGATTTTGGCTGTGGCTCAGGCATTCTCGCCATCGCCGCGCTAAAACTCGGCGCTAAGCGGGTAATTGGTATCGACATCGACCCACAGGCTATTCAGGCCAGTGAAGCCAACGCACTGCGTAATAACGTCGAAGATAAACTGGAGCTGTACTTACCCGCCAATCAACCCCAATTAGAAGCTGATGTCGTGGTCGCCAACATTCTGGCAGGGCCATTGCGAGAACTTGAAGCGGTGATCACAGGTTTCGCCCGTCCAGGTGCAGATATTGCGCTTTCTGGCATTCTTGAAACTCAAACGAGCGAATTAATCCAAGCTTACAGTGAAAAATGCCGACTTGATCCGGTTAAAGTACAAGACGAGTGGATCCGGATCAGCGGCAAAAAACGCTGAATTATTTTGTAAATATAGTGTTAAGATTCTGATTTACAATCAAAATCTGACTAAAATAAACCGAGAAAGCATCGGGTTTTAGCACGATCCCACTGGGTATTTAAATAAAATCTGACTAAGTCGACAATTTTTTGTTGTGACAAAAAGACTATTTTCTACCTTTTCTCTATATTTTCTCGCTAAAAACCCTTGTTTGGAAACGGATACACAAATGTCAAGACCTTGACAGCAAAAAAAAACACATTTGTTTAAATTATAGCCGTTGATTTTTATTGAAAAACCAGTAAACTGGGCGCCCTCAGAAACGAATCGTGTCTTTTTTGAACAGACGTTTCTAAATGTTGAGAATTGTAACGAAGATTTATTGATTTGAAAATTGGTCCATACAAATTAGATAACAACTTGATTGTCGCGCCAATGGCCGGTGTAACAGACCGCCCATTCAGAACCATGTGTATGCAACTGGGTGCAGGTATGGCAGTTTCAGAGATGACGTCGTCAAACCCGAAAGTGTGGCAAACGCAAAAATCGCAAAACAGAATGGTGCATGGCTGTGAGGCCGGTATCCGATCAGTACAAATTGTCGGATCTGATCCACTATTGATGGCACAGGCCGCTGTATTCAATGAAGAACAAGGCGCCCAGATCATTGATATCAACATGGGCTGCCCGGCCAAAAAGGTCAACAAAAAATTGGCGGGGTCAGCATTGATGCAACACCCCGCGCTCGTCAGGGAGATTGTCGAGGCGGTAGTCAATGCAGTGAAAGTCCCCGTAACTTTAAAGATCCGTACGGGCTGGGATCCGGACAATCGTAACGGCGTTGAAATTGCCAAAATAGCACAAGGAGAAGGTATCGAGTGTTTGGCAGTACATGGCAGAACCAAAAGTTGTATGTACAAAGGATTTGCAGAATACGACACCATAAAAAAAATAAAACAATCAGTGTCTATTCCAGTAATTGCTAATGGTGATATTGATTCACCTCAAAAAGCACAGCAGGTACTGGAATACACACAGGCTGACGCCTTAATGATAGGCAGGGCAGCACAAGGTCGACCTTGGATATTCAGGGAAATTGACCATTTTTTCAAAACTGGTGAATTGTTGGATGCACCGTCAATAGACGAGGTCCAACAGGTTATGCTAACCCATATCCACAATGTTCATCAATTTTATGGTGATTATTTGGGGCTGAGAATAGCCCGCAAACACATCACATGGTATTTACAGAAGCATGACCCGGCAGGGCCGTTTCGTAAACAATTTAATGCCATCGAGTGTGCCAATGAGCAGCTCGATACGTTAACTCACTATTTTATCAACTTGCAATTTAACTAAAAAGAGAGACATATGTTTGATCAAGACGTAACATATCCATTCATTACGAATGCACACATCCAGACTCAAGACAAGCCGCAGCCATTGCGCGATGCCGTACGAAAAGCAGTTAAAAACTACTTGATGCAATTGAACGGTCAAGATGTTGAAGGTGTATATGACTTGGTTTTGTCTGAACTTGAAGCGCCTTTGTTGGAGCAAGTAATGACCTACACTCGTGGCAACCAGACTCGTGCTGCCATCATGTTGGGCATTAACCGTGGTACTTTGCGCAAGAAGCTCAAGCGTTACGGCATGAACTAAGAACGACTTTGTCATTCTGAAGAATTTTAAAAAGCACCTTTAAGGTGCTTTTTTTATGGCTGAAATAAGAAAAAGAAGCGGGGATAAATCCTGTCGTAGGAGCGAGCTTGGCAATTGCATCCATGCATTGCTCTAAGTAAGCGATCCAGCTCGCGATAAATGGCAAAGCCATTTCAAAACATAGTCGAAACCTCAAAGGTATTTGGCCGTTGGCCAAAATCGTGAGTTGGAGCTCACTCCTACCAGGGATTTGCCACAACCCATCATAAAAAGACCTCCATTACCGCATAACCCTGACGACATTCATGGCGTTTTCTGCTATTATGCGCTCGTTTTTTGGCAGCAGTCGTTTTATTGCCATTCCGCTTAAGCACACCAATGCTCAAGCGACGATAAAACGAATATAATTTAACCTATTCAATCTTTTGAGGTGATTTAAGTAATGGATACACTTCGTCCAGTTCGTCGTGCTCTACTCAGCGTTTCCGATAAAACCGGTATTGTGGCGTTTGCCCGTACCCTTCACGAGGGAGGCGTTGAGCTTCTGTCAACAGGAGGTACAGCCAAACTATTAGCCGACAATGACATCCCGGTTATCGAAGTATCAGATCATACAGGGCATCCTGAAATCATGGACGGCCGGGTCAAAACCCTGCATCCCAAAATCCACGGTGGCATACTTGGCCGTCGCGGTACCGACGAGACAGTCATGAAAGAACAAAATATCGATGCCATCGATATGGTTGTCGTTAACTTGTATCCATTTGCCAATACCGTTGCCAAAGAAGGCTGCACGCTTGAAGATGCGATTGAAAACATCGACATCGGCGGACCGACCATGGTCCGTGCCGCAGCCAAAAACAACAAAGACGTCACCATTGTTGTTCGCGCATCTGATTACGACAGAGTATTGACCGAAATGGCCGCCAACGAAGGCTCAACAACCCTCGAAACTCGTTTTGATCTGGCCATTGCTGCCTATGAGCATACTGCCCAGTACGATGGCATGATTGCCAACTACTTCGGCACCATGGTCACCAGTTATGCCGATGACAAAGAACAAGTAACAGATTCAAAATTCCCACGCACTTTCAACAGCCAGTTCATCAAAAAGCAAGACATGCGTTACGGTGAGAACTCACACCAACAAGCCGCATTCTATGTTGAAGCCGATATAGAAGAAGCGTCGGTTTCAACCGCAACTCAGCTGCAAGGCAAAGCGTTGTCATACAACAACATCGCCGATACCGACTCTGCGCTCGAATGTGTCAAAGAATTCGCAGAACCGGCCTGTGTTATCGTCAAACACGCCAACCCTTGTGGTGTGGCATTGGGCGAAGACATTTTTGAAGCTTATGAACGTGCATTCAAAACTGACCCAACCTCATCCTTTGGCGGCATCATCGCCTTTAACCGCGAATTGGATGCAAAGACCGCCAGCGAAATTGTTTCACGCCAGTTTGTAGAGGTGATCATCGCCCCTACCGTCAGCGAAGAAGCCAAAGCTGCTGTAGCCAAGAAAAAGAACGTACGTTTGCTGGTTTGTGGCCAATGGCAAGGCAAAACAACCAAGTCAGACATCAAACGCGTCAACGGCGGTATTTTGGTGCAAGACAAAGACCAAGGCATGGTTGGCCTTGACGATTTAAAAGTGGTCACCGAGCGCAAGCCTACCGAGCAAGAGTTAACGGATATGTTGTTCTGCTGGAAAGTCGCCAAATACGTTAAATCTAACGCAATCGTATACGCCAAAGGCAATATGACCATAGGTGTTGGTGCTGGCCAAATGAGTCGTGTATACAGCGCAAAAATCGCCGGTATCAAAGCGGCTGACGAAAACCTCGAAGTTAAAGGTTCAGTCATGGCATCAGATGCATTCTTTCCGTTCAGAGATGGTATTGATGCAGCAGCAGAGGCGGGCATCACAGCGGTTATCCAACCAGGTGGTTCTATGCGTGACAAAGAAACCATTGCCGCTGCCAACGAACACGGCATGGCCATGGTCTTCACCGGTATGCGTCACTTCAGACACTAAACTGGCAATGAGCGGTGCCAAATAACAAGTTTGGCACCGTTTTTAAAAATCTGTCTATCCTCATAGAATTAAATCAGGACACCTAATGAAAGTACTCGTAATTGGTGGCGGCGGCCGCGAACATGCCTTGGCATTCAAAGCAGCCCAGTCGAAAAAAGTCAGTATTGTATACGTCGCGCCCGGCAACGCAGGCACCAGCCTTGAAGACAAACTCGAAAATATCGCCATTGGTGCAGAAGACATCAACGGTTTGCTCGAATTTGCCAAAACCAACAGCATCGATTTGACCATAGTCGGCCCCGAAGCCCCCTTGGTTGATGGCATCGTCAACACCTTTAACGATGCCGGTTTGGCTATCTTTGGCCCAACAGCCGGTGCCGCGCAGCTCGAAGGTTCAAAAGCCTTCACCAAAGACTTTTTGGCTCGGCACAACATTCCAACCGCTGCCTATCAAAACTTCACCGAGATTGACCCGGCCAAAGCCTACGTTTGTGCCAACAGCCTACCCATTGTGATCAAAGCAGACGGTCTGGCCGCTGGTAAAGGCGTGATCATCGCCGAAACTGAACAGCAAGCGTTTGAAGCCATCGAAGACATGCTCGCTGGCAACAAATTTGGCGAAGCGGGTAACCGCGTTGTTATCGAAGAGTTTCTGGTGGGCGAAGAAGCTTCGTTCATCGTTATGGTCGACGGCAACAACATCTTGCCATTTGCTTCGTCGCAAGATCACAAAGCCCGCGACAACGGCGACAAAGGCCCCAACACTGGCGGCATGGGTGCCTACTCCCCTGCTCCGGTTGTAACACAAGCGGTGAATGACTGGGCGATGGAAAATGTTATTCGGCCAACCGTTGACGGCATGAAAGCGGAGGGTAACACCTACACAGGTTTCTTGTATGCCGGACTTATGATTTCCCCTGACGGCTCAGCCAAGGTTTTGGAATACAACTGCCGTTTTGGCGATCCAGAAACCCAACCCATCATGATGCGATTACGATCAGACATCGTCGAATTGTGCCAATTGGCGATTGATGGAAAACTGAATGAAGCGAAAATCGACTTTGACCCACGCGCAGCGGTTGGTGTGGTATTGGCCGCTGGCGGTTACCCCAACAGCTACAACAAAGGTGATGTGATCAAAGGTCTTGCTCCAGCAACAGCTGATAGCAAAATCTTTCATGCGGGCACCAAAACCGATGGCGACAATGTTGTCACCAACGGCGGACGCGTGTTATGTGCGGTAGCGCTGGGCGATAACGTCACACAAGCCCAGCAAAAAGCCTATGAGCTGGTTAAAACCATCGAATGGGATAATGTGTTTTATCGAACAGATATCGCTTATCGTGCGATAGCGCGCGAGTCGTAAGGAAGCCACCTCCGGCTGGGGTCAATGCTTTTGAAATTGTCGAATAAAAATCTTTTTTGTTCGACAAAGTCAAATGCTTTGACCCCCTTGCGGAGCCTCCGTTCCACCAGCCCCAAAAAACACCACCTACAGCAGCCCCGCCAACCGCTTCACTTGAGTCCCAGTCACAAAATCAACAGCCTTGGGCCATTCACCCATTCCGCCAACAATCATGCCGTAAACCCGATATTCAACAGTCACTTCAACGCCTTTGTCACTCTCGGTAAATGACCAAATCATCTTGCCGTTCACTGGCTGGTCTTGCAACGGCCCCAAGCCACCACTAAACACCACTTTCTTTTGCGGCTGAACGTGAATCACGGCCAGATGACGGATAAAACCACCGTTGTCGAGTTTTTCGCAATAACAACGCTGTTGGTCAAAATCAAAATACAGATTCTCAGCTTTGCCCGAAAAAGTGTGACCGGCTTCCCACCACTTGTTCACCTGCTTAAACTGACGATACACCTCGGCCAACGGCTTTTTGCTGTTAAATTGGTGCTTGATGATAAAATGTTGCTCAGACTGCTGGGCCAATTCCGCCTGAGCAGTAAAACCGGCCAAGCCCAGCAACAATCCAGCCAATAACTTAAATCTCATCGCTTTACCCTAAACATACCTTTAACCTAAACACTGATACAAAATATAAAAACTGCTGACAATGCCCACCAGCCACGTTGTCGAGCGCAGAATATCCTGATTAACCAAATAGCAAATGTTGTACAGCACGCGTGCCACAACAAACACCATGGCGGCAATTTCGACCCCTGGCGTCACATGATTGGTCGCCAGTGCGGTGATAGTGGCAACCGCAAACATCAATAACGCTTCAAACGCATTTTGGTGGGCCGCCAATGCCCGGGCACCAAAGCCAGTTAACCTGGCTTGTTGGTCCCTCGGATGTTTGTTGTCGTAACCCCCTTTATTGCGGTGCATTGAAACGGCCAGAGGCAATTTAGCCAGTAACGGCAATAAAGCGGCGATAAACAGACAAATAATCAGTGTTTGCATAAACCTTACTCGTCACAAACGATGGCAAGTTTACTTTTATCGCGGTCAACGGCCAAGCGCGTCACTTTGGTTTTACAGACTTTTGAGGCATCCACCCAAGGCATCCAATCGGCAATACTGGCCGATTTATCATTATCGTTATAGGTCCATAATCGCAATTCATTGCCCACGGCTGTTACCGCCGTTTTGTCGTCAATCCAAGTATAATAGTCACTGCCTTTGGGCAGCGGCACCAATGCTGTCACACTGTCTGTTTTAGGGTCATATTCTGACAGCCACCATTTTTTGTCTTGCTTTAACTGGCTAAAGCTAAAGGCATTACGCTCAGGAATAAAGCGCAGGCTGCGTCCGATATCATTGGCCACAACTTTGGGTTTGGTTTTAAAACTTTGCTGGAATTGCAGGGTACTTTTGTCGTTTGGCAGTTTCTCACTACCGAGCACGAACATCGCAATAGCGCCCTTTTTCCCCCAAACGTGATAACCGACCGGTTCAAGATTAGACAAGCGATAAGCCTTGGCTTTACTGTGAAAGGGCAGTCCCCACAAGTGTTGCTTATTGTCTGCTTCGACTACTATTGATGAAATATAATAACCACCGGCCATCAGTGTTGGTGAATATTCGCTCAAGGGGCTATTGGTAAGATTTGTGTGTTTTTTGCTGTCAAAATTGTATTCGAAGCTGTCGGCTTGCCACTGCCCATTGTCCGTTTTCAGCATGGCCGTATAAAGCAGGCCGCTGCCATCGGGCAGAAAATAAGGCTGGTTGTCATACCCTTTGCGGGTCGTGACAGCTTCGAAATTTTGGGTGGCCCAAAACCCCAGTGGATTCTTGGATAAATCGGCGATAAAAATATCCGTCCCTGGAGGACCGTCCTGTGCATTGACAGCCGCACTTAACGTACATCCGAGCACTGCACTCAATAGAAGCGATTTGCTTATGACCTTTTTGGCCGTGAACTTTACCATCATTGTGGTTCCCTTGTTTTACTGTTTTCTATTGGACAATAATCTATCCGGGATACCCCACCAATGCCAGTAAAATCACAAAATAATCAACATCCAATTTGTCATGTGAACTGTCGTCAATTATCGCCCCGATTGGTGATAGCAGCAAAATTATGTTACCGTGAAGCCATCAACAGCTCTTACCAGCCTTAACAAAAAAGACAGGCGAACAATGTCAGATATACATCCAATTATCGCGATTACGGGTTCATCCGGAGCAGGGACAACCACAACCACCAATGCGATTAAACATATATTTAGAAACCTGGGTATAGATGCAGCACTTGTTGAAGGGGACAGTTTTCACCGCTATTCTCGACCCGAAATGGATGTAGAGATCCGCAAAGCCCAAGAACAGGGCCGCCATATCAGTTATTTCGGCTCCAAAGCCAATGACTTTGAAGCTCTAGAGCAATTGTTTTGTGATTACGGTGAAAATGCCGGTGGCAAAGTACGAAAATACCTCCATACCTTTGACGAAGCGGTGCCATTTAACCAAATGCCCGGCACTTTTACCCCATGGCATGACTTGTCACAAGAGACCGATTTATTATTCTATGAAGGCCTGCACGGTGGCGTTAAAACCGACACCCTTGATGTCGCCAAACATGTTGACCTGTTGATAGGCATGGTGCCAATCGTCAATCTTGAATGGACCCAAAAAATCATTCGTGACACCCAAGACCGAGGGCATTCAAGAGAAGCCGTCATGTCTAGCATCGTGCGTTCAATGGACGATTACATCCAACACATCACCCCCCAGTTTTCGCGCACCCACATTAACTTCCAAAGGGTGCCAACAATAGACACCTCAAACCCGTTCAGTGCCAAAGACATACCATCGTTAGATGAGAGTTTTGTGGTGATCCGCTTTCGCAACGTCAAAAACGTCGATTTTTGACGATTTTTGGATCCGAAAAAAATTTTGAGATTTTTTTTTCACCCAAAAGTGGTTTTTCATCATGTAGATACCCCAAAACGTCTCGATATAAGATGTGGGGTCGAAAATTTTTTGGTAACATTATTTTTTCGACATTTG
>JABSOG010001259.1 GCA_013216025.1 Algicola sp.
AAACATTTTTCCATTCTTGCGACGACGTGCTGATTGACGTGGTTGGCAACCAGTTTACCGGACCATTGGTTTCGCTGAGATTTAAGCTGCCGAAATTAAAAATCGCGTTCAAACGATGGTTAAGCAAGTTGGCGCTGCCATCATCCACCGCTGAGGTAAATTGTTGACAGACCAAACTTACGTTGACGCCTGCCCCGTGGACCAACAAATTGGCGAATAATGGTTTATCGTCGTCGCTTGGGTTTTCAGGCTGTTTTTCAGACCTTTGTTCAGCGTTCGTTACAGGTGAAAGTCGTGATACCGTCAGTGACTCAAGTCCGCCAAGGCAGCGACCTAATAAGTCGAGTCCTGAATACAAGGTGCGCAAGTTAACCCCCAAATCGTAATGCAGACACCGACCATGTTGATTGGTTTTAGCAAAGGCGTTAATAAAGGCCTGTGGGGCCGGTAAATCGGCGAAATGGGCGTTAACAAAAAATAGCCGTTGGTGTTTTTTAGCCATACTCAGGGCTGCACGCATGGCTGTGGGATTAACCGGATGTTCACATATCACATGTATCCCTTTGAGCAATAGATCTAACACTAGTCGTTCATTGACAGCGCCCGGCAAAGCGACACAAGCAATATCAATCGTGTCAGCTTCAATATCATCAACACAATAATAATGAGGAATATCATATTCTTTGGTGAACGCTAACGAACGATCACTGCCTTTTGACAATATACCAGCCAAGGCCAAAGGCGCAGTGGCTGTGGTTGGCTGAGAGATCACCGCACGAAGATAACTTGAACCATAATGGGTGCCGCAAACTAACACTTTCATGTGAACTCCTGGTTTTAAGCTACTGGGTGAGGGTTAAGGTTGACGGCACGACCTTCGAGCAACTTGTCTAACCTTGGGTTGTCTACCCGCTTATATTGTTCGCCAAAGTGGATTGGCTGCATGTGAGCACCGACAGCGCGCACCACGGTAAAGGGGCTTAATGCTACATCTGGCGAGGTGATGTCTATGATCGTAATATCAACTTCCGCTGACGCCAGCCGTTGTGCAATTTGTTGTCGCTTTTGTGCCGTGTCGTTAATTGCCGGGTAAGGCCATTGGTCTGGCTCAATCGCGTTTTGTTCACTTTGACGCATAAAATCAAAAGCGGATATTTTGTCTTGATTAAAGTAGTAAGCGGCATGGTCTTCTAGCGATTGCACCTGTTCGATGGTGGATGGGACCGGATAGTCACTGGCCATCATCATCTTTAAATGAGGCAATAAATGACCCTGTTCGAGCAATGCTTTGCTGATGGCGACATTGATGTCGTCATGAGCCGCCAGAGAAACAGATACCGCAGGTGCACTTTGACCATCGCCTAAGCCAAGACAAACTACGGTCGGAATATGTAGCCCTACATCCAGTAAATACAGTTCGAGTGCGACACCATTGTTGCATAATTGTTCAATCATCACGGCCATTTTGCCTGTTTTAAAGCGCTCGATGCTGAGTCGCTGACAAGGCAGTTGGGCATACCAAGTCAACATCATGGCATCTCGTTCTATCAGTTCAAAAGAGGCTCGAATGGCGGCATCCGACCAATTTTTGCCAGCGGCTAGGCCACTAGATGACGTTTGGCAAAACTGTTCTTCAAAAGGGGCATTAAAGTGAAAATAAGCCACCAATGCAGGCACCCAAACCGGCGTGTCTTGAGCCAACTTGCGTCCTTGCACCCAGTGGATTTTTTTTTGCTCATGCCAACGACTAAATGGAAATTGTGCATCACGATATTGTTGTGGCGAATACAAAACCAGAGTCTGGGGCGAAATGTAATCTCCACTTAACTGTTGAATATCACCATAGTGGCAATCATCCAAGCGATAACGGGCCCCAGAGTAGCGCTCAATGGCCTCACCTACTGCGCCAATATGGGCCGAGATCTCATCAAGTCCTTTACCTGAACCAGAACGACCCAACACCCGAGGGTCAAACTGACCCGTGGTAAAGTTGGTTGTCTTTGCAAAAGCGGTGATAGGAAAACTCGGTAAATCAGACAAATGCCCGCTGAACTTGACA
>JABSOG010001260.1 GCA_013216025.1 Algicola sp.
TGCCGAACTGGAAGGCAAACCCATCACCACCTTTGTGTTTAAACACTTTATGAAAACCATTGCCGCTACTTGATCCTTTCATGTCGATGATGACTCTGTGCGGCTCGTCGCCATCAACCAAATCATTGGTGCTGATGAAGACAATTCTGTTGCCGTCTTGGTTGTGTACTTCTTCGTTGATGAACATCTGGTTATTGCCATCGAAGTGAATGCCGTTAAGCGCATTGAGCACCGCTTTTTTGGTGTCATCGTCAAGATCTGCCAAGCGGGTATTGATAAAATCGCTGTCTTGTAATTCTTCTTCAGTAAATTCAAAAATTTGCGTATCGCCATCATGGTTAAGGTTGATGGTGGTGCCCTGACCGAGTTCTTTTTTCAGTTCAATTTTCATCATGTGACCATCGTCACCAGCAAAGGCACTGACAGCAAACAGACCGGCGAAAAGTGAAGCCAAGATTGATTTTTTCATGGTTAAATCCTTAGTATTTTATAAAAGCAGTCGTTATTAGGTTTTGTTAAATTCGCTGTCATAAAGCGATAACTATGCCAAGTTTTATTTGTCATAAATATCAATGGGTTATAGTGTCTGGTGATAGTTGGTATGATTATCGACTGCCGATATCGGCAGTCGACTTCCTGATATCAGGAGATCTATCCAAAGGGCCGCTTTTATCTCCAGTAATACAGGTAAAGTCGTCCAAGCTGTAGTAATATACCGGCTCCTATTTGAAACCCTCCTGAGCTGATGCGTTTAATTCTGTTATTTTTACTGTTGTTTTACAGTTTTACTGTTGCTTTCAGTACTCTTGCCTCCAGTACAGTCTCTAATGGCCCTGTTTTTCGCTTTGAGCGACTGACCATCAAAGATGGGTTATCGCAAAATGCGGTTTATGCCATTTTGCAAGACAGCAAGGGATTTATGTGGTTTGGTACTGCCGATGGGTTAAATCGCTACGACGGATATGAGTTCAAATCTTTTCGTCATACGCCCAATGACAGTAACTCTCTTTCAGATAATTATGTCTACGCTCTGGCAGAGGACAGTAAAGGCAGAATCTGGGTGGGTACCCGGGGTGGTGGGTTGAACCGTTATGACCGCCAAAACCAGCGGTTTATTCGCTATCCCGGTTTAAACCATAACTTTGTCACCGCCATTGTTGAAGATAGCCTCGGTTCTATGTGGGTTGGTACTCAGGGTGGTGGGTTGTCACAACTCAAACCTGGTACTGATCAATTTGTCCATTACCGTCATCAACCGTCCAACCCGACCAGTCTTAGTCACGATGACGTGTTATCGTTGTTTGAAGACCGTCAGGGCACTATTTGGGTCGGTACTGAAAACGGCTTGAATTGGCTCGATCAGGCAACTGGGCGGTTTAATCATTTTAAACACCATGGCGCTAACGTTAACAGCCTCAGCCATAATAAAATCAACGCAATATACCAAGACAGTAAAGACCGCTTATGGGTAGGCACAGAAAACGGATTGAACCGCTTCGACCAGGCAACCCAAGGATTTGTTCGTTACCAACACCAAGGCGACAATCCACAAAGCCTCAATAATGATGACGTATGGGTGATCACTGAAGATAAAAGCGGCAAATTATGGGTGGGTACCTATGGCGGTGGATTGGATTTGTTTGAGCCCGATTTGGGGTTGTTTGAACATTATCAACATAAGCCATCCGACCACAACAGTATTAGTCACCGCATCATTTTGTCTATTTACCAAGACCCAAAAGGATTACTGTGGGTCGGCACCCATGGTGGCGGTGTTAACAAACTCAATACTAGGCAACAGCAGTTCGGTCATGTTAAACACAATACTTCGCAGCAAAACAGCCTAAGTCATAACGATGTTAAATCCATTTACCAAGACAGCAATGGCACAGTGTGGGTAGGCACGCGAGGTGGTGGTTTAAACAAAAGCAAGGGCAAAAACGCCGGGTTTGAACAATTCAGACACGATCAAAATGACCCTCACAGCATCAGCAGTGACACGGTATGGTCAATCGTTGAAGGAGACGATGGGCTGCTA
>JABSOG010001261.1 GCA_013216025.1 Algicola sp.
GGAAATATGCATTGGGATTAACTTATACCACCGATGATGATTACGTGGTGACCGCGGATTTGTTGGTGACCCATAAAAATGATTCAGCGGTGGTTAAAAACCTCGCTGATGCACAGGTGGCCACAGCACCAGACGGACGTCCGGTTTATGACAGTGTCAACCACAGTCGTAACAGCGATTTTTTATTGACCAATGTGAAAGGCCGTGATGCAGAATCTACAGTTGTTAGTTTTGGGATAAACAAAACGTTTGATAACGGCTTAAAGTTCTCTGCCTCTTACGCGTTCACCGAAGCATTGGACGTTCATCCAATGACCAGTTCGGTGGCATTTTCAAACTACCACAATATCGCGGTGTCAGATCCCGAGAACCCACAACTGTCACGGTCAAACTATGAAATTCCTCATCGTTTCACTTTAAACTTGGCTTATACCCATGAGTTTATGGAAGGTTATGCCACCAAAATTAACCTGTTTGGCCAAGCTAACGAAGGTCGTCCATACGGTTACAGCTTTACCAGTCGCACTAACGGATTGGGTTTTAATAATTCCGACCGCCAATTACTGTATGTTCCGCTGATGGATGACCCAACAGTGGTTTATGCCGACGGTTTCAACATTGGTGCTTTCAACGACTTTATCGCATCTGAAGGACTTGAAGACTATCGTGGCCAAATCATGCCACGTAATGCGCTGGACAGCGATTGGTGGGTTAAGTTTGACCTTCGCGTAGAACAAGAATTTATGGGGTTTAGTGAAGATCACAAAGCCAGTGCGTTTCTTGTACTCGAAAACGTTGGTAACTTTATCAAAGATGATTGGGGCGTGATGAAACAGGGCAACCTGCTGCAAGGTGCAATCGAAGCCCACATTACCGATGATGGCCAGTATTCTTATGATCGTTATACCATACCGACGCCTCAAAGCCGCTCAGATTCTGCCTCTCAATGGGAAATTCGAGTGGGGGTTAAGTACAAATTTTAACTTTCGAGCAATTTAAAATTTAGACAAAGGGGCGGCCAAGGTGGTCGCCTTTTCTATTTGGGGCGCGCAGGACAAGGATATCGGTTGTTAAAAGGAAAAGGTAAAGCCTCTGTATCGAAAGCGTTTGTTTTGTAGGGTGCGCCGTGCGCACCAATATCTAATAAAGATGGACAACGAGAATGCTTAAAAACCTGATAATATTGTGCGGTATTTTTTGCCTGTGCAGCTGCCAATCCAGCGAAACATCCACTCAATTTTCAACTCAGTCAACAAACAGCACCACCCTAAAAGTCGCCACTTTCAACGTCAGCATGGAAGCGACCAATTATGTCAAAGGAGACGCACTAAAAGCCGGCGCAGGCGTGCTTAAACAGCGGTTGAAAAACGGTGATAATCAACAAATCAAAAACATCGCTGAAATACTCCAGCGCATCCGGCCTGATATTGTTTTGCTTAACGAATTTGACTATATCAAATCGCCGGAGCAGGGGGTTAAAGCGTTTATTAAAAACTACCTTAACCACTCGCAAAATGGCGCGGCAGCAATTAACTATCCTTACTTTTATTACGCCCCGGTCAATACTGGCATACCCACCGAGTTTGACTTAGACAATAACGGCATAAAAGAACGTTTTAAGGCCGATGCGCAGGGATTTGGTTTCTTTTATGGCCACTATGGCATGATGATACTTTCAAAGTTTCCCATTCAAACTGCTGCCGTTAGGACCTTTCAGTACTTTTTAAGGGCAGATATGCCAGACGCCATTAAACCATTTTACCCAAAAACAGGCGAACCTTGGTATAGCGACCAAGAATGGCAGTCATTGCGTTTGTCATCGAAATCTCATTGGGATGTGCCGGTGTTGGTCGACGGCAAAGTGCTGCATCTGTTGGCCAGCCACCCAGTACCGCCGGTGTTTGATGGTGAAGAAGACCGAAATGGTGCCCGCAATCATGATGAGATCCGGCTGTGGACAGATTATATTACCCCGGGCAATGGCGATTATATTGTCGATGACAAAGGTGAAAAAGGCGGACTGAGCAATGGCAG
>JABSOG010001262.1 GCA_013216025.1 Algicola sp.
GGAGACAGGTCGGCATCTTCGTGGGTGGTCGCCCAGTCGTTGGTCATTTTACAAACCACATCAACCGGACCATCCATAAAGGCTTGCTCTTCGGCGCTTAAACGGGGCTGTGGGTAATTGTGCAGTTTTTGCCAATCTGGCGTGCCACAAAATAAATCGGCTTCCCACCAGGTGGTGCCCGCTGCGATGGCTTCTTCTTCGGTGCGAGACATTTCCGGCATGATTTTTTTGAAGGCTTTCAACGCCGGTGCGCTGATATATTGCTGGCGTACGCCACTGATGTTAAGTGGAACGGCGATCACTAAAAAGACCAGCCAAGTAAGCGCCGAGATGGCGCCGCTGAAGCTGCCGACCAACAATAGTATCGTTGCGCTGATTGTAAAGGTTGTGATACTCGCGCGATGATAGGCCAATGCCCACATCACACCAATCAGCAAAACTAACCAAATTGAAAATTCCATGATAACTCCTTATATGGAAGTGCAAAAAATAAATACCCTGTCATTTCTCAACAGGTCGGACCATTGCAAAACAGATTAAACTGGATTGAGGCCAACTTCAAGTATAGACAACAGATATTTTCCCTCTAGAATTAACACTAACAATGAAATTAAACAAAAGCGGAAGAAAAACAACAATGTGTGAATTACTAGCATTAACCGCCAATACCCCAACCGATATCTGTTTCAGTTTTGCCGGGCTGATTGAGCGTGGTGGTAATACCGGCCCCCATCAAGATGGCTGGGGTATTACTTTTTATGAAGGCATAGGCTGCCGTTCATTTAAAGACTGCCTGCCCAGTTGCGACTGTAAAATCGCCCGCTTTGTGGCTGATTTTCCGATCAAAAGCAACTCGGTGATAAGCCATATTCGTCAGGGTAACCGGGGCAAAATCTGCCTCGAAAATACCCATCCATTTACTCGTGAGTTATGGGGCCGCAACATCACCTTCGCCCACAACGGCCAACTGAGTAAATACTATGAGCTTAAAAACGACAATTATGTCGCGGTGGGCAGCACCGATAGCGAATTGGCGTTTTGCTGGATTTTAAACGAACTCAAAAAGAAATATCCCAAACGCCCCCACAACATGGCCACGGCTTGGCGTTATGTGGTCAAATTGTGCAACCACCTCAAAACCTTCGGCGTATTCAACATGCTGATGACCGATGGCGCGTATATGCTGGCGTATTGCACCAACAATTTACACTACATCACCCGCAAGGCCCCCTTTGGCAAAGCTGAGCTTATCGATCAGGATATGACGGTGAACTTTAAAGACGTGACCACCGAGAATGATATTGTCACCATCGTGGCAACCAAGCCATTAACCGACAACGAAAGCTGGACACAAATTATGCCGGGGACCCATCGGTTGTTTAAATATGGGGTTTGCGTGACGCCAGACCAGCGGTAGCTGTTGTTTTAAATACGAACGTAGGGTGTGCCATGCGCCAGGGTGTTGATTTAATCCGAAAAGGGCGGCGTAGGGGCAGACCCCCTGTGTCTGCCTTTTATGAGTTATCGATATAATTCAATGGGATACCATAGAATGGGCAATCACGGGGGATTGCCCCTACGATTGCCAAATCGGTTTAGCCTATAATATGAACGCCGCTTTTTTACGCTCTGAGCTTGGCGAGCACATCAAACTTCGTAAATGATTTTATATGGGCGTTGATATAAGGCATGTAACCCTTGTCGCGAAATGTTTGGCGTTCGATAGCGGACAGGGCATTCAGTTTATCAAGGTCGACTCGGTATATGCCGGTGATTGTTTCTTTTTCGCCTTTGTTATCAAATGCATAACCGCATTGCACTATCAGGTCTTTGTCGTGCAGGGCTTTGATGAAAGTATCGCTTTGCACCATATCCTGCTGATATTGGGTCATACTCAAACGATAGCTTTCTAGTACTTTAGATTCAGTGCCATCGCCATTAAATAACGCGCTACCTGTGGTTTCATTGAGCCTTGAGCAGTCCTCGTCAAGGAAAAAACCTAGGCTGTCTGAGTCGGTTAAGCTACC
>JABSOG010001263.1 GCA_013216025.1 Algicola sp.
CTAGATGGCCGATTTGACCTGTATGGCGACTTTAATGCACCAACTGAAAGGACAGTATGGTGGAGTGAAGGTGTTGCCGAATACGTTGCCAACCAAGACAACAACCAAGCGGCAATCGACACCACCAAAGATGGTTCTGTTTATACCTTGGGCGAAGTTTTTGAAACTACTTATGATGGTTTCGACCAAGACAGAATCTACCGCTGGGGTTATTTGGCTGTACGTTTCATGTTTGAACGTCACCAAAATGAAGTGAATTCAATGTTGGCCTCAACCCGTACCGGCGACTGGGCTGGATACAAATCACGCGTCAACAGTTGGGCAAGTGCTTATAACAATGAGTTCGTCCAGTGGTATCAAGCAATTGGTCCTATTCCGGGCGAAAACGTTAAACCAGTTGCAGTTGCCGCAGGCCCTTACTCGGGTCAACCGAACACTGCCATTGCTTTGGACGGCTCAGGTTCGTATGACACTGACGGTAGCGTAAACACCTACAGCTGGAGCTTCAGCGATGGCGGCTCTGCCAGCGGTGCAAACGCAAGTTACACTTTCTCGTCTGTCGGTAACTACACTGCGACTTTGACTGTTACTGATAACTTAGGGCTGGCATCTGATCCTGTCTCTGTTGCAGTTAATGTCAGCGCTGACCCTGTAGGCAACGTGCTTAACAATGGTCAGACTGTCAATATCTCTGGTGCACAAGACTCAGAAACTCGTTACACCATGGATGTTCCAGCGGGTGCCACCGACTTGATCTTCACCATCATTGGCGGTTCAGGTGATGCTGACTTGTACGTTCAACAGGGTTCAGCACCAACAACCGGCACCTATGACTGTCGTCCTTGGTTGGGTGGCAACAATGAAACTTGTGCTATTGCCAATGTTCAATCAGGTACTTATCACGTTATGGTTAGAGCCTACAACGCCTACAGCAATGTTGGCCTGACCGGTAGCTTCACAGGTTCAGTTAACGGCAATGTACCAGATGCCTGTGCAACTTCGGGTCCTGTGACCAGCGGTTCTTTGGTTGACGGTGAGCCATTGTGTCTTGGCAACCAAGACCCAATTTGGTTGACCATAGGTGGCGTAAACAGCCACAGCTCCATTGCGATTTCTAGCGGCAATGGTACTGGCGACATCGACGTTCACTACCAAAATGGCACTTGGCCTGCTGCGTCACGCAACGATGGCGACTCTACCAACACTGGCAACAGTGAGTGTATTTATCTGACCAACACTGGCACAGATTACTGGGGTTACTTCAAAATCACTGGTAACGCCGATGGCGCTTCCATTGTGGTTGATTTTGATACCGCAGGTTGTCGTTAATAGCGACTTGACGTAGGCGAGACTTCAGTCTCGCTTGACCCAAAAGGCAGCCCTCGGGCTGCTTTTTTTTGCTTTGTTAATTCCTTTCAATCACCCCCGAGGGTATACTACTGCTCATTATTCGTGACCCACACGACACCAATCCAAAGAGTTAATCCATGACCAATAACGTTGGCAGAAACGATCCTTGCCCTTGCGGCAGTGGCAAAAAATACAAAAAATGTTGCTTGAATCAATTAACGCTGGTCAGTTCGAGCCAAATTCAAGACATCCGCAGCAGAGAAGACAAGTTGATGAACAAAATCGACAAGTTTTGCGAGCAAACCTTTAACAGTCAATTACTCGATGATGCTTGGGGTTGTTTTGTTGGATGGACCGATGTAGACGGCGGTGACGATCCCACTGTTTTACCAGAATCAGGACACATGTTTAACGTCTGGCGTCAATTTCATTGGCACCCGGGTGAATATGCCATGGAGGAAGTTGCCGATGGTGCCCCCACTGATATCCTTGCCACGGTTTACCAACAAAAAAGACCAATAGACCTCAAAGACCGTGACTTTATTACGGCTGCCATGTCGGCACCTTTTTGCTTCTATCAGGTGGTGAGTGTGGTCGAAGGCAAATCTATGGTGCTAAAAAACCTACTGACCGATGAACAAACCGAAGTGATAGAACTGCGTGCGGCAA
>JABSOG010001264.1 GCA_013216025.1 Algicola sp.
CCGGTCCTTTAAACAGTATGGCAATGGCTGCCGGGACAAAGGTAATAGAAAGTATCATAGCAGCGACCAGCGCGAGCACGACGGTTATGGCCATCGGATGGAACATTTTACCTTCGACACCGGTCAAGGCAAAAATCGGCAAGTAGACGGCGGTAATAATAAAGACGCCGAACAGGGCAGGGCGGATCACTTCTTTGGTGGCGTCAAAAACCACCGACAGCCGTTCTTTTACGTCTAGTGCTTTACCATTGGAGGCTTGGCTTAAACGGCGCAGGCAATTTTCGACAATGATAATGGCACCGTCGACCAAAAGACCAAAATCGAGCGCACCCAGGCTCATCAGATTGGCACTGACGCCGGCTTGTACCATGCCTGTTACCGTCATCAGCATTGCAAATGGGATCACTGCTGCGGTAATTAACGCGGCCCGAATGTTGCCCAACAACAAAAACAGAATGACGATCACCAGTATCGCTCCTTCTATCAGGTTGGTTTTGACCGTATTGAGGGTTTTATTGACCAGTTTGGTTCTGTCATAAACCGCTGTTGCCACTACGCCTTGGGGCAGGCTTTTGTTGATTTCTTTTAACTTTTCGCCCACCGCTTTGGCGACCTTTTGGCTGTTTTCGCCAATTAGCATAAACACGGTACTCATCACCACTTCGCGGCCATTTTGAGTGGCGGCACCAGAGCGCAGTTCTTTGCCTTCTTTGACATCGGCCACGTCTTTTATTCTCAATACTTGGCCATCTTTACTCTGGATAGGCACGTTGGCCAGTTGCTCAAGGTCTTTGAGCTGGCCCGGCACGCGAACCAGCCACTGGGCACCGTTGCGTTCAATAAAACCCGCCCCCCGGTTTTGGTTATGCAGCGATACGGCTGTGATTACATCTTGCTGGGTTATGCCATGGGCGAGTAGTTTCTCGGGTTTGATGGCAATCAAAATCTCTCGTTTGAAGCCGCCGATGGGGTTCACTTCTACCACGCCTTCAACTTGCATTAGTTGCGGGCGAATGATCCAGTCATGGACGGTGCGCAAGTCGGTCGGGGTTACCGGCAGGCCGTTTTCATTGAGCGCACCGGGTGTTGAGTCCACGGTAAACATAAAAATTTCGCCCAAACCGGTTGAAACCGGGCCCAGCTCGGGTTCTACGCCAAAGGGTAGCTCCGATTTTGCCGAAATTAGTTTTTCACCAACAATCTGCCGAGCAAAATAGACATCGGTTTGGTCGCTGAATACTGCGACAACCTGTGATAGGCCATAACGAGATACTGATCGGGTATTGACTAAATTGGGCAGGCCAGCCAATGCTGTTTCGAGCGGGTAGGTGACCCGTTGTTCGACTTCGAGCGGGGTGAAACCGGCGGCTTCGGTATTAATAACGACCTGCACATTGGTAATATCAGGCACCGCATCAATCGGCAGTTTGGTAAAATTCCACAAGCCAAGGGCACCAATGGCCAGCACCATCACCAAAATGAGTTTGCTGCGGTGTATCGAAAAATTTAAAACAGAGGCTAACATTTCGCTTCCTTAATGGTCGTGTGAGGCGCCAGATTTGTCGATATCTGCTTTGATGATATAGCTGTTTTCGGTCACATATTCGCGCCCGGGTTTGATGCCGCCCAGCACTTCGACCCAGTCACCGGCTTTGCGGCCAAGTTCAAGCATTCTGACTTCGTACTGTTCACCGACCTTGGTATAAACCACGGTAAAATCACGAAAAGCCTGCAACCCTGAGGCCTTTACGGCCAACGGCACCTGATAGGTCGACAATGATATTTGGGCGCGAACAAACTGCCCGGCACTGAGCCTGCCGTTGGTATTGTCAATGGCAGCTCTGAATATTTTGGCTTGTAATGCATTGAGTTCAAACTGTGCGTTTAACAGTGTGCTAGTTATTTTTTGCTCATCACCCGGTATTAGAATCGTGACCGGGGCACCGAGTTTTACTTTGCTTCTATCCATCGGAAATACGCTCACTTCGAGCATCAACTGTGCTGTATCGGTGAT
>JABSOG010001265.1 GCA_013216025.1 Algicola sp.
ATCCTCGGCAATGTGCTCCTGCATTGCTCTACCACCAACATCCATGTCGGCGTGCGTCGCTCTACCTCCTACATCCTGTAGTCGAACCACGACCACACAAATCGACTTTCGCGACACCCTCCATGTACTCTCCCACTTTTTGAGCATCAATTTTCTTAAAAAAATCACGTCTGTTCTTCATATGGCTGGAGCTCAGGTTTTTTTTCACCCATATTTCTTTATACCTGCTAAATAACGACTCAATAATGTCACTGCTAATCACTAGAGGGTGATCGTCTAGTTGTTTGTAGACGGCAATATGTGCATCGCATTTAGTTACACCACAAAAATCAAAGCAGTTCACCGGACAGTTTTTCACCAAGCAGTATTTCGATATGTAGTATGAACTATCAGCTGTATTAAACGTTTACATTGTAAAAACTGACACTGCCTGCGTCAAAGTTTACCCTATGATTGCTGTCGACTGTTGTTAAGCCGTATGAATCTTCTAAAGCAGTCTCTTGACCAAACCTGCTCAAATCTTTGCCAAATACACCCGCATAAGTTGCATTGGTTGAAGCGTGCGCAAAAAAGCTGCCAGCAACATTATAGAAAAAGTAATCAGTCCAGGCTGATGCCAATAAATGAATATCCACTGGATTAATTTGAGCAGTAACAATGTGATTTCTAAGGGTCCCATAACCATGATCAACACAAATTTCAAGGCCGAAGGTTACGCCACCGGTAGTGAATACCGGCGAGTTTGTGCCAGGACAGAAAAACACCGAATCATAGTCTATTGGTATATCAGTGGGTGTATCAGTGGATTCAACGCGTTTGTTATAACTGTGAATAATCCCTCCGCCCAATAAAACAGGCGAAGTATTAAGCGCCAATTTATAAACAGCCAAATTGTTGTTCTGTTGATATTTTTGGCTAAATGAACGAAGACGGTCAATCACCTGCGCGTTATATTCTGCCTGCATAAAAACCTCAGCCTTACATTGAGCTGGCACCATGGCTTCGATTTGTTGAATGTTCTGGGTGTTTGGATTGAATCCCAACATGCTGGTTAGAAAAAACGGATAATCGCGCACTGGCACGTTTTGTGGTTGGACTTGTGCACTCAATGGGTTGCGGGTGGTTCTTCCATCGTCGGCATTGTTACACAAGGTAGACGGTGTTGTTGTTTTATACCAGCCTATACTGCCGGGAATTATAAGAATATCCGGGTATTTGGTCGATAAATATTTAAGCCCAAACAATACACCATAATATTGGTGTTCAGTCATAAAATGACCCGATTGTGCCCCAGTAAACAGATACTCCGGGGCCAGAAAAACTTTGACTGCGGCGCTGGAGTTTGTCCAAGGGGTTTTGGCTTGTGCCAATGCCTTGTCGAGTTGGTCGATGGGTTCATTGGGTTTTTCATGCCAATCTCTATTTTGTACAAAACTTGGACGCCAAAGCGCTATTTCTACGGCTGGCATATTGTATTCCTCATAAATAAACTAAATCGGAAGCGTCTATGGACTCTGCCAATCAAAGATGAATTGAGGGGACAATATAACCCAGTAAAAAATGGCTTACCAAGGTGGGACTACGAATATCGAATCGTAATAAAAACCGATATAGAGCTCGGATTGGTGTCGAAAGTTCATTCTAAAAGTGATTAACACCAACCCCTAAAAACACTAATCAATTTCGCCATCTGAACCTTATGTGCATTTTGATTCAAACAAAACCACCAAAGAGCCCCCTGCCATGGCGGAATATAGGCCAACCATGGCCAAAACAGAGCATCTTGCAAGTCAAGATTTGCAGATGCTTGCTGAATAAGTCCAGCGATGATTCTCTTACGATTCAAGACCCGTCTGATGTCGGCTCACTTTCAACCCGCATTCATACCATTACAGCATGACATTCGCTTTTTCCGACATCCCAACCCCACATGCCTATCGGTGCTTAAAGCACTCACCCTGCGAAGGCAGAGCAGGAACTCAAACAAGGACCCGCAGCTTGTGTTCCTGTG
>JABSOG010001266.1 GCA_013216025.1 Algicola sp.
TCATAGTGTCACCAACAAAAAGCCTGGCAGATGGGTTAACGTATAATTGGTCTAATACCGCGAAGGTGGTTTGTGGATGCGGCTTTTTAAATGCACCGGGCACGTATCCCTGAATGGCATCAAATTGAATGTCGCCAAACAGTGCTTCGATTATTTCTACTGCCTGATGGTAATATTTGTTGGTTACCACGGCCAGTTTTATGCCGTCTTGCTGAAGCTGGCGTAAAGTGGCTGCTACGTCTGGGTAAGCGCAAGTCCGGTCGGTCATGTGGTACTCGTACTGCGCCAAAAAATGGTCGTACACTGGTGAGGCTATATCAGCCGGTACTAGTGTGTCGACCATGTTGCGTGAGCCGCCACCAATCAATTGACTATAACTGTCTTGGCTTTTGGTTTCAAAACCAAAATAGGCCAGCGTTTTGTTCATGGCGTCACTAATATCACCTAATGTATCAACCAAAGTACCGTCGAGATCAAAAATAATACAATCAAGCATGAGCTACCTCCCCGGTGTAAGAAACTTGTTGATAATGGCAAGGCACGCCACCGCTGAAAATTAAACGATGTTTGTTTTCGTCAATATAACTGCGTTTGTGTAAGCGAATTTGATCGCCTTGCTTGAGGGCAACCGAGTGCCACGGCGTACGCCAGCAATCATCGGTTTGTGCCATGTGAATGCCAATTTTTGCCGATTCGTCAAACTGCGGATGGATAGACAGTCGCAGTGAATCGGGATAAATATCTTCGAGTAAATCGCTCCAGGCGTTGCTGCGTTGGATCACCCTAAGCGAAAGACGTTTGGCGGTTTTTTGAATTTGGGTCTTGGAGTGCTCGGCGAACTCATTTAAACCACAAAAGTCTTCAAACAAAAAACGGGTGATCCCCTGATACATCGACTTGGTTTCTTTTTCGGCGCGAGCCTTGTCAGTCAGGGTAACTAATGATTCACCGTGGCACACCATTAGCTCTTCACGCATGGCGTCTAAACAACTCAGTTGAGGCACGGCATCTTTAATGTCAAAAAACTCGAAATGCGCCGGGTAGTGTAATTGGTAATAGTCTTTAATGGCCTCGGTATAGGCATGAACATCTGAGTCAGGAATGCGCACCAAGTCAGAAAAAACATAACCATCAGAACAAATACAGATTTTGGCACCCGGTGGGTAAACTTCGCTGATTTCGCGGCACAGTTCGCCGAGGTTATCTATTGAGTGTTTTTCTGACAAATCTGGCAGTTTACTCAGGGTTTTATCGCGATTGGGGGATTTGCCCGGGTAGGCTGGCAAAATCATGTGAATGGCTTGGCCCTTGCTCACCATGCGTTCTATTTTGTCCATGTGCTGGCGGGTTTGTGTCATAGGTAAAGCCGAAAATGGCACTGTTTCTGTTTGACCTGATTGGGGCTGAACCAACTTTCGTCGCTTAAAGATGATCTCTAATATGGTTGATATAACTTGTTTGTCGCTCATTCTCATTACAACCTTGTTATTGTCTTTTTTGTTTGAAAAATAGTCTAAAAGGGTCGAGAACAAATGTAAATGTAACGAAAGCAAATAGTTAAATGTCACATCAATCATGGGATTGTCGTTTACAACCGTGATTTTGGCTGTCGCCCGGGTAACACCAGAGTTGCCACGTTACACCTGCCAAGCAAAACCGGTAACCGTAGAATGTGCTTAAAAACAAGTGATTAACACACCCTGCAAATGGCTATCAATTACCAATAATCATAGGTTACAGCTGAAATTAGCAGGTTTTATGGCCAACTGTAACGTTTCATTTGGCTAAAATCAGGGGGTTTTGGGTAAAGGTAATTGAAAGTATTTTTATCCTGATCACCATTATGTCGATATCCTTGCTTAAAACCCTAAGTCCGTTTATTCTGCCCACTGGTTTAATAAATCGGCTTAGGCGGCTTTATTTCACGCGGTAAGTTGAAAAAGTGAGTTTAAAAAGTATGTATCAAAGTATACGTAGATTGTTGTTGCTGTTGTGTTGCCTGTCGTCG
>JABSOG010001267.1 GCA_013216025.1 Algicola sp.
CATGTCAGCGGAGCTGACAGTATTGAAAACGCTATTGCGCTGCGGCAGCACGACAGGCTGTTTGATGCCATCGACATGCTCAAACGACTCAAAGCCCAAGACCCAACCAATGTCAGGGTTAATTTAGAACTGGCCGTCAGCCACCTTAAAACCCGGCAATTCGACGAAGCCGAAAATGACGTTGCCGATATATACGCGGTAGCGCCACAGATGAAAAACAACAAACGACTGCAAAAACTGTGTGACATGCTCGACCGTTCAGTACAACAGGCCGAAAAAGCCAAACACCAGTTTACCGGCGAAGTCACCACCTATCGGGGTTTTGATGAGATCACCAGTGAGTTCCCCTATTTTGAGATCACCGAATACGAAGATTATTATCATGTTGAGCGTAAAAGCGACAAAATCAAAAGCAAATTCCATTACGCTGCTGCGCGCTTAAAAGGCGAATACCGTTATACGCCCACCGAACAATTCAACCTGTTTGGTCAGCCCACCAAAGTCTTTTGGCGTAATCGCTTTACCTATTTCCACAAAAAAACCCACGGTGACAACGGTATTCGTTTTGGTTTTACCAGCCTCGACAGCTCAGTGTTTGTTTTACAAAAGAAAAAGTGGGCGCTTAATGCCAGATTAAAAGGCAAATGGCACACCTACGAAGGCGAAAGAACGCTCAACGAACAATCGTTGAATATCAATGGTTCGGTGTTGTTTTATGGTGCTCGCATAAAGCTGGGTTTGCGCCACAAAAAAGACCATTTAAACATGACATTCGCCGACGAATTATTTGGTCAAGATAATTTTATCTACGATCAAAAGACCTCCATCACCACGCCATATGCCCGATTATCTTACCGGTTTTCGAATCGGTTGATGTGGTCCATCGGCACCCGCAAACGTAACATCAAAGCCGACAATCCCTTAATCGAAGGCTCGGTAACCAACTACAACACCGTGTTGCGATACAAGGCATCAGAAGCTTTCGATTTGCACTTAAAGTACACCCAAAACGACTTGAGTTATGACGTGGTCGACGTCGACAATGGACTCAATTCTGGCGAAATGAAAAAGGTATTAACCTTCGGCGGCGGATATACCATCAACCAACACTGGCAGATTGGCATCAATGCCCTGTATCTCGACAAAAAGTATTATGACGACTTTGGTCAGGATAAATGGCGGCGTATAGAAGGGTTTGTTCGTTACAAGTTTTGATGGGGTTATCCATGGTTTGGTGATGGGGAATGGTGTGGCCCGATGGGTTACGGCTCGTACCTCGCCTAACCCATCCTCCGTATGAGGCTTTAATGGTGGGGTAATCTTAAACCCTCGCTACGAAGCACACATGGAGGATGGGGCGAGGTACGAGCCGTAGTTAGCGCTTGCGCGTAACCCATCGGTTATTTGTCGTTAATCGCCAAACTGGCAACGCGTAACCAATGGGTTATTTGTCGTTAACCGCCAAACTGGTTACTTACCCTTCTTACCTTTGTCATGAGGCACAGTTGCCACGGCTGTGGCGCTAGAACTGTTGCCGTTACTGTCTGACACCGTTACTTCAATGGTGTAGTGTCTTGCATCTTTTGGTCCTGCACGTTCGGCACGTAACCAGACTTCCCACGTATCACCTACCTGAATCACTTCCCAATCATAATTGGTATTTCCATCGCCATTACCGTTAATGGCTTGGTTGCTGGTGACGTTGATAACGACATTGGGGTTGCCATCGACCAAGTCACCTACCTGACTAATAACGCCGACAAGTACCATTTTGTGATTAGGTGGCCATAATTTATCGGTCTCTTGGGTCAGGGTAAAGTCTGGTGCGGTGGTGTCTACCACAGTGACCGATTGTGAAGCTGAGCTTTGGTTGCTATTGGCATCCGTTGCAGTCCAGTTCACTGTCGTTGTGCCCACAGGATACGCTGCTTGTTGGTTTGAGGTGATGTTTACTTCGAATATATCGGTGGCAGAAGCTTCACCGATATTGACGCTTGTCATCGGGC
>JABSOG010001268.1 GCA_013216025.1 Algicola sp.
GGTGGAAGGTGATGGGAATTTAGGTGGAAGCCCCCTAAATTCCCATCACCTTCCACCCATTACTCCCCTCATTAAGCGACAAATAACCACTGGGATAATCCGCGCTGTTGGGCAGTTGGGGCAGTTCTCCGCTCAACGCCAAAGACAAATAACAGTGGCTGACGTGCAGCATCAATTTGTCGTCAATCAACTGTTGCAGTATGCCGTCGACATCGCTGGTGAGCAGTGTTTCGCCAGTGTCAGCCAGTTTTTCGATTAAGCGCTCTTTTGAAATCGGCCCTACACATAACCGGTAGACTTGCGCTGTTACGCCTTCGAGTCTATGGGCCAACTTGGTCGCGACTTTGCGGGTGTCGAGTATTCTGATGTGGGCTGTTTCGTCGAACATGCACAATAACGGAGGGACTTGTCCACACCAAAATTGTTGAGACCAATGGGTTACCGCCGTTTGCATCGCCTGATGGCCGGGCAGGTGGGCTAGGCTGTTGTCGTCGACACTGTTGGTGACTGGCGCATCTGTGGTTTGCTCCTGAAAAAAATAAGCAATGTTGAAAAGGTCAGTATCGTTTAAATCGTATATGTGTTGATAAGGTTTGATTGGGGCCAAATTCAAATCATACTCGTGTGCTTTGTCAAAATAGGGGCTGAAGCGGTGGTAGCCGATTTTAGACATTTGTTGTTGAGGTGGTTGCAGGTGGGCGACTAAAGGGATCCACTGAGCCATGTCGCTGTACCATTGCTGTTGCTCACCTGGTGAGCCAAAAAGTATGGTCCAAGAGACTCGAACGCCTGATTCGCGGCACCACTTCAGCGTAGCCACGTTTTGCACCGCATTGGTGCCTTTTTTCATGAGTTTGAGTACATCATCATGCAGGTTTTCAAGGCCCGGTTGTATCCATTTAACCCCGGCATCGGCCAGTTTAACGACGTGCTCTTTGCGTAAGTTGGCTTTGGTTTCGTAAAACAGTGAGAATTGGTGCTGCTCTGACCGCTCAGCTAATTGGGGCAATACGGTGTCCATGTATTCCATCGGCAGTATGTTGTCGACCAGACCAAATTTGTCTACTTGATATTTTTCTGACAATTGGGCAAATTCGTTTAGCGCTGTTTCGGCGTCTTTGGCGCGATAGACCATGCCATGACCGTTAAGGCCACAAAAAGTGCAGTGTCGTTTTGCGCCCCACCAACAGCCGCGTGAGGTTTCGACCATTAATCCCGGTTTTATTTGTTGCTCAAACCCCAGCGCTTTGATGGTGGAAAAATAGCTGTCGTAAGTAGGTGAACCGACATTTTTCATATCTTCGACAAAGGCCCGAGGCGGCTTTTTATCAACGGTGTCACTTTTCGTTGCAATCGGTATGGTGTTGGTTTTTTTGGTGATCACCCCATAAGGTAAATTGTGCGCATCAAAGTTGACGCCTTGCATTAACTGATTGAAAAAATCGCCAATCACTTCATCCGATTCGCCAGAAAACACATAATCAACCCAATCGAAACAGTCGCTAATGGTTTGACCCATAATGCCTTCGCAGTTGGCACCGCCCATTAGGGTGATGATATCTGGCCTTTTGGCTTTGATTTGTCGCAACAGGGCCAAAGATGCACAGTTTTGTTGAAAGGTTGACGAACAGCCGACGATTTTTGGATTTTTGGCTAAAATCTCAACGGCCAATTCATCAATAAATTGTTCTGCGGTTTGGCGTATCGCCAGCAGGTTTTCGCGTGAAGTGGGGGCAAAGTCGAGCAGATCAAAATAACCGGTGTCGTCATGGTTTTTGTCTGGAAATGCCGCGCGAGAGAAAGTCCATTCACCAGCAAGCGCCTCGTTGTTGGCGCTTTCTACGTTGTAAAACTTATCAATGCCGAGCATTTTGGCAAACTTGAGGTTGCCATAAATCACGTCAACTTGATGGCCAAAAGCCGAAATATAATTATCGAGCAAACCCAGTGGCAATGACGGGCGTTCGAGCGAGGCGTATGGCATGGTGATTAAGCAAATATCTGT
>JABSOG010000126.1 GCA_013216025.1 Algicola sp.
CTGCTGACTTGCAACCAAGACTCTGACACAAATTCTGGATGTCCGTTAATATAAAAAAAGCCACCATCCTCCCCGACCTCCACCCTAAGCGCAACAACGTTGCAAAAACAAATTACAGCTTCGCTGAGCTGCAAAGCAGCAAATGCCTTTCGGCGCGGCTGCGCCTTTTTTCACAACTTCGTTGTGGAGATTACGGAGTAATATCGAGGGTGGCGGTCGGGGTGGATGGTGGCTTTTTTATATAGAAAGGACATCCAGAGTTGTACTAAAGGTCTTGTCTGCAAGGTAATCAAACCATCTTTTTCAGGGATGAAAAAGTTGAGCGCACATGGATGTGTTTACAGCGTGTTTGATTACCTTGCAGATAAGGCCTTAACCTACAACTCAGGATATCCGTCCACCCCCCACCTCGTCGCGACAGCGACGACCATGGATGGTCTAATGTCGCGGGTTCATGGATGAACAGGAGCGACGACACCAAACATCAAGCCTTTCGGCTCAAAACCTGCCTCACCAATTCCGTCAATTCCTTCAAATCAAACGGTTTGATCAACAACCCTTGCATGCCCCACTGGTTGATATTTTCTTTGGCTATCAAATCGCCATAACCAGTAAACAGAATCATCGGAATATCTTCACGAACATTGATTAGCTTCTCAGCCAATTGTTTGCCGTTCATCTTCGGCATGTCGTAATCGGTGATCACCAAGTCAAACGCCTGTGGCTGGCGAGCAAAACACTTCAGCGCATCGACACTGTCGTTAAACTCGGTCACCTTGTAACCGACACTTTGTAACATCTCTTTGGTCAATTCGGTGAGCATATGTTCATCGTCAATCAACAAAATATGCTCATTGCCACCACCGACCAACGGTAGTGCGATTTCGACCGGGGTGGGTTTGACTTGTTGGGCAGGAAAATAAACGTAAAATGCACTGCCTGCGCCCAGGTTTGACTCAACCTCAATATGACCTTCGTGTTGCGCCACTATCCCCTGCACTACAGATAGTCCAAGCCCCGAGCCCTTACCGACGCCCTTGGTCGTAAAGAAGGGGTCAAAAATACGTTCCAAGGTGTCCTTGTCCATTCCCTCGCCGCTGTCAATCACACTGAGCACCACAAAATTGCCTTCGCAGGGTCCGTCATCGCTGATATAACGGTGGCCATCAGACCTTTTTAGGCCGATGGTTAAAGTCCCACCTTCTGGCATCGCGTGACTGGCATTAACAATCAGGTTAAGAATGACCTGATCCACCTCGTTTTGCATGCCGAAGATCGGCGGCAAGTCGACTTCAAATTCTTTGGTGATCTTGATATTCGATGGGATAGTGTTTTTGGTCAGCTTAAGGGTATCTTCAACCAAGCCCTCCAACTCGACAATTTCAGTCTGGGTCATCGACTTTCGGCCATAAGCCAGCATTTGCTGAACCAGTGATTTTGCCCGATGGCCCGCCTTTTGAATTTGCTCAAGCCGCTTAATGTCTTGATCACCTTCAACCTTGCTACCTAATAACAATTCGGTAAAACCAAGGATAGGGGCCAACAGATTGTTGAATTCGTGGGCTATTCCACCGGTCAAAACACCAATAGCCTCCATTTTCTGGGCACGTTTTAACTGGTTTTCCAGTTTCTTTTTCTCGGTGATATCTACCACCACAGCCAATATCGAATCATGGAGCGACAGCGGGAAATGAAAATCGAGAATATCCCTTAGCTCACCACTGGGCAGTGGCACTTGTAACTCGCGTTGCGGGATCCCGACGCCACTGCTTCTCACCTGCTTGAGATTGGCGATAATGTTGCTCACCGCTTCCGGATGTACCACCTCATCGACACGATTGCCGATATGTTGCTCGACACTTTTACCATTGAACTTGGCAATGAATTTATTGACGTGAGTATACTCAAAGGTTTCCCCTTTCATCACCGCCACCCCAACCGGCAACTCGTTGAGAACATCGGCCAACAACTCCTGACTCCGCTCCAACCGGGCTTCTGAGTGTTTGCACTCGCTTTGCAGCCGCAACGCTTGTAACTCTTCGATTAACTGTTCTTTGCTTTTATGCGCGTCTTTCATTGAAATTCACAGTGTTTGTTGACCTGAACCTATTTAAAAACTAGTTTCTTTTGGTTGTTTTTCAAACCTATAACCAAAAAAAACGGTTAAAAGTGGTAATTCAGTCAATTGGGGTGTATTTCATGGGTTTATCGTCGATTATTGCTGAGCTAACCAGTCGATAATCTGGACAAAGTGGTCACTTGGCGAGATAGGATCGGTCAGCATCGAGATATGGTCATAATCTCGTTTAAAGCCGTCTTTTTTACACAAAAGGGTATATTTGGCATCGACGTAATTGGCCTCGACGATAAAGCGTTTAACATCCTCTGGATGACCGAGCGCCTTGTCTTTTATTGCTGCGACAAACCAAGTGGGTGGCCATTTGACCTTTTGACACGCCTGTTGGTAATCAAAACCATCATCGCTGTCTATCCATTGCGACGATTTAGTCCACCCCATCCCCTGACCATGAGACTTTATGGTTTCATCATCAGAGCCAAAACCCAATTTCTTGGCCGCCAATAATCCGTGACGCTTGGCATAAAAGGGCGCAACGTGGTGCCACATCAAGCGAATTTTAAACAACGCCTCTGGGTTAAGTACCCGAACCTGCCGCTTGGTACCAAAAAATATCTGGCTGCGGACTTTGTCAATCAACTGTGGCGCGCGAGCCAGCATTGAAGTCAGTAATACCCCGCCCCACGAATGGGCCATCAAGTGCATGGGTTGAGGGTTGTTTTGATAAACAAAATCAATAAACAACGGCAAGTCGGTAACGATGGTTTCGGTTTGACCAAAGGTATCAAACGGCTTGATGGTAGGAATGGTGTATCCCCTGCCGCGCAGGTCAATAACGTAAACATCAAAACCCGAGGACGCCAGATAACACCCCAGCCCTCGGCCTTTTTTGTTATAAAAAATCAATCCGTTTTCAATCGCCCCATGAACCATCAACACCGGCTGACCACGCGCCTTTTTGCCGTTGGAGATGTGACGAACATGCAATTGATGGTCGCCATCTTTAATAAACAGCGACTCTTGAGTCAGGTTGTCAGTCATTTTTTGCCATTTCTTTAGGCAGCTCTTTGGGCAATAGCAAGTACAACAGCTGTTCCAAACCGCCTTTACTGACCGCAGCTTGAGCTTGCTGACGCACCAAAGGCTTGGCATGAAACGCGACGCCCAGAGCGGCTTTACCGAGCATTAACAAGTCATTGCCGCCGTCACCAATGGCGACAGTCTGCGATTTTTCGATGCCATATTCAGTGGCCATTTGTTCAACTGCATCAGCCTTGGTCTTAGCATCAACAATATCACCCAACACCTTGCCAGTGAGTTTGCCGTCAATGATTTCTAGCTGATTGGCAAAGGTCGCGGTTAATCCCAATCGTTCTTTTAATTTATCGGTAAAATAGGTAAATCCGCCCGATGCGATACCAACAACCCAATTTTTCGATTTTAAGTGATTAATCAGCGTTTCGACGCCCGGCATCAGCGGCATGTTATCGGCCACCTGAGCAAGAATGCTTTCATCGGCACCCGTTAACGTGGCTACCCGGTTGATCAAGCTCTCAGCAAAGTCCAGCTCCCCCGCCATCGCCCGCCTAGTCACTGCGGCAACCGCTTCGCCAACGCCGACCAAAACAGCGATTTCGTCGATGCATTCAATCTGTATGGCGGTTGAATCCATGTCCATCAGCAACACACCAGGCTGTTCAATGGTCGGTGGATTTTGTACAACCACCAGCTCAATATCCAAACCTTCGGCCAATTCGGCCAGCGCTTGTTTGAATTGTGGTGCTAATTGGGGTGTAAGCACCTCTGAGTGATTAAGGTCACCAATAACCACAGCTGGCGCCATACTGGGCAGCGGTTGATAATAGTGTACATCTAAGGCGGTTTTACTGTATTGAGACAGGGTTGATACCACAGTATCAATCTTTTGGAGTGATAACGCCGGGCCAAACCCGACCAATCGAATGGGTTCTTCAATTAAGGTGCTTCTTATCATGTGACTTTCTTCGCTTTGCACAGTACTGTGACTCTGATTGTAAAAAAGTGGCGTCATTCTACCTCAAACTCCTATCCAAGGGCACCCACAATCATTGACTGGATCAAAAACCCGTATTGCCATATCATGGCCCAATGACAAATCGCCAGTTAAATACCACCTCAGTATATCGCCGCCTGTCTCAAGTCGCCTTGTCAGTGGTGTTATTGATAGTGGTGCTTAATATGTGGATCAGCGCCAACTCGGTTGGTGAACAGCTGCAATCAGACCACACCGCCAGTTTAACCCGCCAACTGGCGCAGCAAAGCGCTTTGGTGGCGATGCGTTTTATCAAACAAAAGCAAACCGATGAATTAACCGTAATGCTCAACGACTTAATCACCGATCCGTTTATCCAGCAATCCATGGTGTATGACAAAACCGGCAAAATCATCGCCCAATCGACTGACTCGGTCACCGCCCACCAAGCCCATATCGACAAAATAGAACCCTTTGATGCCCTAACCCCGGTGAATGCTCCCTTGCCACTATCGCCGCAGCTAAAAATGTACGTCACTGAAATCCATGACGACGATAAGTTACTGGGGTATTTGCGCATAGGCTATTTGCAAGCGCAGGCCATTAAGCAACCCTTGTTATTTCACAACAATATTATGCGCCAGATTTTATTGATGATGCTGATATGTGGGGTAATTGGGTTTATGTTGACGCGCGGTTTTGCTCGGTTCAGTCGCAACTCTTACCGGGTTGTTGACTAGCGCTACGCGCTTTGGCCTGCTTCGCAGGGGAACCTCTTTAATGGTCGGCCTACGGCCTGAAAAAGAGATTCACCACGGAGGCACGGAGCCACGGAGGAAAGAAAGAGGGTAAAGACAAAAACGATAAATGTAAGCTACAAGCAATTATAAACACCATCTGCAATCAGACATACCGCCCAGATTTAACCAATATAATCTTTAATTTTTTGATTTTGATTTTGCTTTTCTCTTTCTTTCCTCCGTGACTCCGTGCCTCCGTGGTGAGTTTATTTTAAAGGCCGCAGGCCACAGCGTAGCGACGCGCGCAGCGCAAAAATCAACCCAAAGAAAAAAGAGAACGGGTATTAGCCAAAAGCTGCTTTTCAATCTCAACAGCAGGCTCATCTCTGAGCAGGGTCAGTACAGTGAAAACCTCACCCAAATACGCTGGGCTATTGCGCTCCCCTTGTCGTCCATAAATCGGCATATCGGGTGCATCAGTTTCTAGTATCAGCGATTCAAGCGGCACCTTGCACACCACTTCACGGGTTTTGCCTGCCCGGGAGTAGGTGATAGTCCCACCAATACCCAGCTTAAAACCCAAGTCAATATACTGTTGTGCTTGCTGATAACTGCCTGAAAAGGCGTGAATTACCCCACCTTGCTGTGGTTTGAACTTGCGCAGAAACGCCAGAATGATGTCATGGCATTTGCGGTGATGAATGATCAGCGGCAGCTTAAATTGCTGAGCCAGTTTGATTTGGGCAGTGAAGTAATAACGCTGTTCATCAACGTTATCTAAAGTGAAATCAAGTCCACATTCTCCCACAGCTATCACTTGAGGGTTTTGTTCGATTAAGGCGGCCAAATCGTCAACGTCATGCCTTTTAGAGCCTTCCAAAAAACACGGATGAATGCCAAGGGCAGGATAAAGGTTGTCGTGTTTGGCGGTTAAATCCAACACGGTTTGCCAGTTGCCCGGCTTAACGGCGGGCACGATTACCGAGCTAACCCCACGGGTCAGTAGGCTGTCAATCAGGGTGTCGCGGTCTTCGTCAAACTCAGCAAAGTCGAGATGGCAGTGGCTGTCGATTAGTTCCATTATACGAGCTCCATTAAGGCGCCAAACGTTCGACAGACCAAACGTTTTGCGCCTCATCTAGTTTATACATAAAGCGGTCGTGTAAGCGATGTTCGCCGCCCTGCCAAAACTCAATTTGATGGGGTTTAATTAAATAGCCGCCCCAAAATGATGGCAAGGTGATGTCGCCTTTGCTGAACTTGTGTTTCATCTCGGCAAATTTTTGCATCAATACCTGACGCGACGACACCGGACGACTTTGCTCTGACGCCCAAGCAGCCAGCTGGCTTTCTTTGGGCCGAGACAAAAAGTACTTCATCACCTGAGTATTCGACAGACGCTCAACAGTGCCGTATACAATCACTTGGCGGTCGATGTTGTGCCACGGAAAATGCAGGCAGATTTTGTTGTTTTGCCCCAACTCCTGTGCCTTACGGCTGCCAAGGTTGGTGTAAAATACAAAACCGTCTTTACTGACGTCTTTGAGTAATACAATTCGCTGCGATGGCTGACCGGTTTCGTCAACCGTGGCCACACACATCGCTGTCGGATCTTTTATTTGCAGCTCAATCGCCTGTTTAAGCCACTTTTCGAACTGGCTAAACGGCTCATCGGCCAAATCTTCAGGCTGCAATCCCCCCTGAAGATACTGTCGTCTCATCTCGTCGAGTTTGATCACGTTACATCTTTTCCATCACTTCAATGCCGAGCAAATCCAAACCCGTCGCCAGTGTGCGGCTGACCAGTTGGCTTATCATCAATCGGCTGTTGCGCGTGGCAGGCTCTACGCCGTCTTTGAGGATTGGACAGGCTTCATAGAAACTCATGAACAGGCTGGCCAGCTCAAACAAGTAACCACACAATACATGCGGCGTACATTCACCAACCATTAGGTCAAGCACTTCTTCAAACTGCAACAGTTTGATTGCCAATGCTTTTTCGGCATCTGCATTGACTTCGATAGTACCCGTTAACGTCGTTGGGTCAAGCTCAGCCTTGCGGAAAATACTGCGGGTTCGGGTATAGGCATACTGCAAATACGGGGCTGTTGCGCCATCAAAACTCAACATGCTGTCCCAGCTAAAAATGTAATCGCTGGTACGACTTTTCGACAAATCGGCAAATTTAACCGCGCCCATGCCCAGCTTAAGCGCGATGGCTTTACGCTCTTGTTCGCTCAGCTCAAGTTTATTATCACGCCCTTTAATCAGGGTTTCAGCCCTTTCTACCGCTTCTTCAAGCAATTCGGCCAGTTTAATGGTGCCGCCTGAACGGGTTTTGAAAGGTTTGCCATCTGCGCCCATCATCATACCAAACGGACAATGCTGATAAACCGTTTCGTCACGCAAGAAGCCACCTTTGCGAGCCGCGATTTGCACTTGCTTAAAATGCAACGCCTGACGGGCATCGGTGAAGATGATGATGCGATCTGATTTTAAAGTAAATGAACGGTGCCGACAGGCCGCCAAATCGGTGGTCGAATACAAGTAACCGCCACCGGACTTTTGTACGATAAAGACCGATGGATTGCCTTTTTTGTCGGCCAATTCATCTAAAAACACCACTTGGGCACCTTCACTTTCTACAGCCAAATTCTGTTCTTTAAGGTCAGTGATAACCTGAGCCAAATCATGGTTATAAGCACTTTCGCCCATGATATCATCGCGAGTCAGTGTGACTTTAAGACGATCGTAAACTTCTTCTGAATGGGTGATTGAGATATCGATAAATTGTTGCCACAACTTAAGACAATGATCATCGCCTCCTTGTAGTTTAACCACGTATGCGCGGGCACGGTCGGCAAATCCTTCTTCATCGTCAAAGCGTTTCTTTGATTCACGGTAAAAGTTTTCTAAATCAGACAAGGCGGTTGAAGCAATTTCCTTAGCATCCAGTTTGTCAGACAAATGTGCCAATAACATACCAAACTGAGTGCCCCAGTCGCCCATGTGGTTTTGACGAATAACCGTATCACCCCGAAACTCAAGGGCGCGAACCACGGCATCGCCGATGATGGTGGAGCGTAGGTGGCCAACGTGCATTTCTTTGGCCAAATTTGGCGCTGAGTAATCAACAACAACGATTTGCGGCTCGGCGCGTTCTGACACTAACAATTTATCGTCTTTAAGGGCGTTTTCAAGATTGCCAGCCAACCATTGCGGCTTTAAATGAATGTTGATAAAACCAGGGCCTGCCAATTCGACTTTTGCCGCCAAATCATCGACTTCAAGGCAGTCAATCAGCTTTTGACCCAGCTCGCGCGGGTTGGTTTTGAGTTTTTTCGCCGCGCCCATGGCCGCATTGATTTGATAATCACCAAAGTTAGCCCGGGTGCTTGGCGTAAGCGCCGGGTTGGTGTCTGCCGGTAATCCGGCTTTGATAATCGCTTGGGTGGCCCGCTGGGCCAGTATTGTTCTGATATTCATAATAATTTTTTCACAACTGTTTATTCGTAATAGGTTCTTTAATAACGAGTTACTGTTCGCGTGTTTTGTGGAAGGCGACTTCTGGGTAACGTTCAATGCTTAAATTCAGGTTGACCATGGTCGGGGCGATATACGTCAGGTTGTCGGCACCATCAAGGGCTAAGTTGTAGCTGCATTTACGCTTGAACTGGTCCATCTTTTTGCCGTCTTCGCAGTAAACCCAGCGCGCGGTAGCCACATTAATCGCCTCATAAAGGGCATCACAGTTGTACTCAGATTTAAGGCGATGAACCACCACATCAAACTGAAGCATACCGACGGCTCCAACAATCAAATCGTTGTTTTCTAGTGGCCTAAAGACCTGTACCGCACCTTCTTCAGATAATTGCACCAAACCTTTAAGCAATTGTTTTTGCTTCAAAGGATCTTTTAAGCGGATACGGCGAAACAGTTCAGGGGCAAAGTTAGGAATACCGGTAAAGCGCAGGTTGTCGCCTGCCGAGAACGAGTCACCAATTTGAATGGTGCCGTGGTTATGCAAACCGATGATGTCACCAGCATAAGCTTCTTCGACATTGGAGCGGTCACCCGCCATAAAGGTTACCGCATCAGAAATACGAACGTCTTTGCCAATGCGTACATGACGCATTTTCATGCCTTTTTCGTACTTACCTGAACAAATGCGCATAAAAGCGATACGGTCACGGTGTTTGGGGTCCATGTTGGCTTGAATTTTGAACACAAAACCACTGAATTTACTGTCCTCGGCAAGTACTGTGCGCTGTTCTGTTTCGCGCGGCAGCGGTTTGGGTGCCCAGTCAACCAAGCAATCAAGCACATGGTCAACACCAAAGTTACCAAGAGCCGTACCAAAACAGACCGGCGTTAATTTGCCTGCCAAAAATAATTCGAGGTCAAACTCGTGTGAAGCACCGGCAACCAGTTCCATTTCTTCACGCAGAATTTCGGCGTAATCGCCAAGGTGAGTATCAACCTCTGGGTTGTCTAACCCTTTGATGATGACGCTGTCTTGCATGGTGTGGCCCATGCCTTGCTGATACAAAATCACTTCATCGCGCAGAATGTGGTAAACGCCTTTGAATTCTTTACCGCAACCAATGGGCCAAGAGATTGGCGCACAGGCGATGTTAAGGACTTCTTCAACTTCATCCAACAATTCAACCGGATCACGAATTTCGCGGTCGAGTTTGTTCATAAAGGTGATGATTGGCGTATCACGCAGGCGTGTAACCTCCATCAATTTAATGGTTCGTTCTTCTACACCTTTGGCGCTGTCGATAACCATCAGGCACGAATCGACGGCGGTCAATGTTCGGTAAGTATCTTCCGAGAAGTCGGCGTGGCCCGGGGTGTCTAGCAGGTTGACCAAGCTTTCGCGATAGGGAAACTGCATGACCGAGGTGGTGACGGATATGCCACGTTCTTTTTCCATTTCCATCCAGTCAGACTTGGCGTGTTGACCAGATTTTTTACCTTTGACGGTACCTGCTTTTTGCAAAGCATTCCCGAACAAAAGGACCTTTTCGGTAATGGTGGTTTTACCCGCATCGGGGTGAGAAATAATGGCGAAGGTGCGTCTTAAATCCACCTCTTTTGTAAATTGACTGTTTGACATTTAGCTGCTTCTTGACAGGTTGGCTGGGGCCAAGTTTGAATTGCGCGGATTATAACACAATCGGTCAATATCGCACGCAGACAGTAGTTTCAGTGAACAAAAAGTCATTCTCCCCGAATCAAGGGGTCAGACTAATAATGGATGTATGTAGGTAGAACAACAGGAGCAGTTGTCGACATCTTGAAAAGTAATTAACCCCCATAAAATCAAAAAGTTAAAATCAAGGGATCAGAGGCACTGGCTTTTTGCAGATTGCCACCTCAAATAAACCCAATAACAGGCCAGAACATTCTCTTTATCGGTTTATATTAACCAACTCTGGCCCCTTGATTTTAGGCGGTTGATTTTTATGGAGAATACTGGTGTTCAACGTCTCTGACCCTTTGATTCTCTTGTCAAAACGATGCTTGGTGGTTATGCTGTTCTTTCTTCAAATCTGCCATCTGGAAATCGTTCTATGGAAAAAATCATTTCAATTGAGCAACTTGAACAGGTCTACGGCCAGCCGGTAGAGCGCGCTTTATGGAAAGAAATCGACCATATTAACCCTCATTACCGCCAGTTTATCGAAGCCTCACCGTTTTTGATTTTGGCCACCTTTGGCGATAAAGGCGTAGATTGTTCACCCAAAGGCGACCCCAAAGGGTTTGTTCGGGTGGTTGATGAAAAAACCATTCACATCCCCGACAGAAGAGGCAATAACCGCCTCGATTCATTGCGAAATATTGTCTCCAATCCCAAGGTAGGTTTGATTTTTTTAATCCCCAATGCAGGCGAAACCATACGGGTCAGCGGCACCGCCGAGATCATTATTGATAAAGCATTGTGCGAGTCTTTTATCATGAAGGGCAAACCGGCCAGCAGTGTGTTGTCGGTCAATGTTGAAAAGGCCTATTTTCAATGTCAAAAAGCGATTGCCCGCTCAAAACTTTGGGATCCATCGAGTTATATCGACCGGGGTGAATTGCCCACCGCCGGACAGATGGCGCAACATTTTTCTGATCAACGCAATATAGAGTTTGATGGGGAGAGTTATGACCGGAATTATCCTGAGCATATGAAGAAGACGATTTACTGAATAAATCGGCTGCGCCGCTTTATTTTGGCCACTTAGTGGCGGGAAAAGACGGTCAATTACGATCTAACGAATATACCATCACTTTGTTAGAGATCACTTGTCCATTGAGCATTCCACCAGCGAAGACAATTCTACCTTTTGATGGTGATGGCTGTGGGCTTGAGTGTTGAACAGACATATAGCGATAAGGAGCAAACGGTTTGTTTGGTGTAGGGTTTTCATGGTTTGGTCATTGGCTTATTTTTTGGTTATTGTAACCTAAGTTGTCACCCAAGCGTTGGAACACTTTTGACTTCAGTACCTTAAGAATTTTAACCGCCATTCAGTCAGTTTCGCGGTGATAGTCTATTTATCGTCCTATGCGGTGGCCCCATTTGATTTATATCGCTACTTGCTTGATATGTGGACATAAGTTGTCTATAAATTTAAGTGTCCTCACCACCATATTGAGATCACCACTGGTGCCAGAAACCGTTACAGAAACAGACGAAAAAGCCAAAGATATAGATATCAATTCCAGATTCTATCGCTATCTGATTGACATGAAATATGCCCTCAGAGAAGTCGATTTTGACGATGGCGTCAATCTGGGTGAAGATCACGCCGAGGGCAAAGAGCAAAAAAGCAGCGGCCAGTTTGAACGCGTTTTACTCGCAGTAGAAGAAAGACGCCTTAGAAAAGTCAAAATACAAGAAATCGCCGAAAGCAAAACCATCGAAGCCATGGCCAAGTCGTTAAGACCCCATATTGTCAATCATGTCAGAGATAAAATTCAAGACTACGACCATGCAGTCAATACGCTGTTACACCTGCCTGCCAATTTTCTTGACCTGATAGACATGCTCTACTCTAATTCGATGACTTACAGCCGGGTGGCTGGCATTATCCGACTGAACAACATTCACGACCGCAACCTGATCAACATGGTCAACCGCAGTGATTTTCAATTACAGATTGGCAAACCCATTAGCCAGCGAATCAAAGATACTCAAATTGCCATCAGTCTGCTCGGTGTTGCCGGTACCAAAGCACTGTTGCCGGTGATGATACTCAAACACACCATTAAATTACGCAATGAATATTTTCCTCTGCTGGGTTTTAAATTATGGAAACTGATGCTCAGTAACGGTTTGGCCAGCCATTATATATTGCAACAAAAAGGTTATGACGACCCTATAGAGGGGCTACTGGCGGGTATGATGCTCAACCTTGGTAGTGTGTGTATTTATCATCAGTTCATTGCTTCGTTTGAAGAGGTCAAAAAGCAGTTTTTACTTGAGTTTCGCCGTGACAACAAAAAAATGCAGCATGATTATTTGTTGAAGGTTGATCCGGAGCCTGCGTTATTATTTCAGCTAATGCGCGAATTGGCGCCCAAACATTCACTTAAGCTTATCCAGCACCTTGAGATGCACAAGCAACGGCCTAAAGGCATGGCCACGGCCCTTGAGCAGGCATTGAGCCTTTGTTCTATTGAACAATGCTCGCCTCTGGCACGGGCCCTGCGCCAAGGCAATGCTTATGCTCAACTCGAACAACTCAGACACGCCAAACTGATTGGCAAAGAAAACATCGGTCCATTTCTGGGTAGCGTAGGCATGAACAAAGACGGCATGGCGACCTTACTCAAACGTAACTTGACTCGTTTAGAGTTAAGACATTTTGTTGAATAGTGAGTTCCAGTGATTATTTTATACCACGCCAATTGTAACGACGGTTCCGCATCGGCCTTAGCAGTCTGGATGAAACTCGGCGATCAAGGCAATAGCTATATCGCCGTCTCTCATGGTAAACCGCCACCTACCGAGGTCGTGGGAGAAGATGTGCTGATTGTCGATTTTTGTTACCCCCGTGACATTCTGCTCAACATGAAGGCAAAGTCGGTGCTGATCCTCGACCACCATATTTCAGCGCAAAAAGATTTGGCCGACCCCTTCCCTCCACACTGCAATATTACCGCTTATTTCGATATGACTCGCTCTGGTGCGATGATCTGCTGGCAGCACTTTTTCCCGGATAGCGATGTCCCTTTATTAATCAAGTACGTACAGGACCGAGATATTTGGATCAACGATTATCCACAGTCAGCCTATTTAACCTATGGGTTGAGTGTGTTTTCAGAGCAGTTTAGAGATTGGCGGGCGCTGATAGAAGACACCGATAAGTTGCAAGAGGCGGTTAATGCCGGTGAGTCAATTTTCACTTTTATCCATCAACAGTCACAAAGGATTGTCGCGAGTCGAAAACGCCAGAACATCGGTGGATTTGATGTGCCAGTGATCAACGCGCCAGGTTTTATGGCCTCAGATATTCTCCACATTGTTTTAATTGAAGACCCCAGCGCCCCCTTCGTCGCTTCGTACAGCGACATCTTGGATCAGGGCGTGCGCAGTTACTCGTTGCGTTCAGAAGATCACCGGGAAGATGTCTCGCTGATTGCCAAAAAGTATGGCGGCGGCGGTCACCGCAACGCTTCAGGCTTTAGTATTGCCCTTGAACTGGCTCTAACTCCAGCAAAATAAGCTTCGCACAAATAAACCAGAGCCAAGGTCAATATCCCCTAATTCCCCTTGAACCGGGCAAGAATGGCTGCTCGGTAGGTATCATCGCTGATATCTGCTGCAATCTCCCTTGCCTTTTGCAAATCACGTCTGCTCGCCGATATCGCCACCCTGCCCAACACCTGATCTCTGGTGATACCTTGTGGCAAATCATACGCCCATTTTAAGGCTTGCTCAGGTGACTGCTGATACCAGTTACTCACTACAGAGCCAATATTGCTATTTCTTTGAGCTTCATCGTTAAGGTCCAAGGCCTGTTCGGCCGCCGCCTGCGGGTCGGTTCGACTCCATTGATAGTAGAGCTTTCTTTGAGCAACAGCATACCCAGGCTCACCCTCATGTTCAGCCAACCATTGTTGCGCCTGATTGATGTCTTCACGACTGAGTTGGCCGACAATATTACTCAGCAATCCCGCCCTATTTTTACCGGGCTCCATTTGCTCAAACAGGTTTTGGGCTTTTTTCATGTCAGCCCTAACCAGCGCATCGCCGGTTAACCTGGCAATTTCAGTATCGTCAAGCAAGCCCATTCTCTGGGCCCATAAAAAAGCTTCTTCGGGATATTTGTTGCTGTAGCCATACAATAGTGCCTTGACACCTTTTTTGAAATCTGGCCCCGGATTTTGCTCATAATATTGGGCAACCGCCCGAGGATCTGCTGCAGACCAAGCTCGTAGGATACTTTTTTTGGTATCAGCGCCTAAACGACTCTTATGCTGTTCGTACAATGACAACGCCTTTTGTGGCGTTTTGTCGGCGATATTTGACAATACCACCTTTGCGTATTTGCCTTTGGGTTCCATTTCAATCGCATGTGCCAGCGCCGCTTCGACATCATTACTCGCCCAGATTCGTAATATTATGTTAATTAATCGGTCACGATTGTCGCCTGCCTTCATTTGTTGCATGGCCAACATGGCAGCCTGAGGGGCTGATTCTGCCCATTGAATAACCAACATCATCAGCTGAGTTCTTTGCGCACTTCGGTCTGAGTCATCGGCCAAAATACGGGCAAGGGCTTGGT
>JABSOG010001269.1 GCA_013216025.1 Algicola sp.
TATCGAAAAACCTGAAAAAGCCGAAGATTGGGTTAACACCAAGTTGTTTGACTTTACCGTAGATGATATTCAATCGGTGAGCTTAAGCGGCAAATACCAATATGCGTTGAGCAAAGCCGACAAAGAAAAAACCAACTTTACGCTGGACAATGTGCCTGCAACACACAAGTTGAAGTATGACTCCATCGTTGATGCGGTGCCGCGTAATCTCAGTGGTTTGAAGTTTGAACAGCTCACTGCGGTTGCTGATTTTAAGGCCGCTGAGGCGACAGACAACCAAACCATAACGGTTAAACTGTTTGAAGGAGACAGTGAAATAGGGGTGACGGTATCCAAGATTGAAGACTTGCATTACGCGCAATTGACGGGCAGTAATCCGTTATGGCAGCAATGGGTTTATCAAATCAGCGAGTATTCGTACAATCAGTTGGTCAAAGATAAAATGGATTATTTTGACGTGATTGAACCCGCCAAAGAAGACATTGTGGCGCCTTCGTCTGGGTTGCCGCAAATACCGCAAACGCCTTAACTTTATCTGTGTCCATGGATGGACACGAATCGCCATGAACTTTAAAAACTTTAAAAACTTTAAAAACCTCAAAGACCTCAAAAATCTCGGTCCGACTTCGCAGCAAATGTTGATTCAGGCCGGTATCAATACTCCGCAAGAATTGGCCGCGCTCGGCCCTGTTGCCGCCTATTTAAAAGTTAAAGCCTGTGGTGTTACGGCCAGTCTAAATTTGCTTTATGCGATGTATGGTGCACTCAACGATTGTCATTGGACCGCCATTCCAGCAGATGAAAAACAGCAACTTTTGATGACCATTGATGCCGCGTTAGACATTAAAAAAATGTTCGAATAAATGTCACCATAACGGTTGATCCCTACAGTTTACAGGTCTATTATATTAAGCCAAGTCAAAGGGACACTGCTACTCAGTGATAGGAAAGAGGCAAATGACTGAAAAACGCGTGCAAGACGCAGACGAGCTGCGATGGATGCAGACCCAAAAAGCTTTAGAGTCTGTTGAGGCCGGGCAGTATATCGACGAAAAGTCGATTGGTGAATGGCTTGAAAGCTGGACCCTGGACAACAACCCCGATTCTGCCAAGCAGCCCTAACCTTTTGAATTTTGACTTCCTAAGAATCACTCTCTGGTTCACAATCATCTAGGGCACTGGTTAAACTTTTGTCCAACCCTTGGGTGAAATTTTTCAAATCAATCGCATACTTTTCTAGTAACTTATCTTTTGGCGTGACAGGCGTCCACTTGTTCACCGGTACGGTATTACCACTTTCATCGGTTGCGACAAACACAATAATACAATGATTGGTTTCGAACAGATGCAAGTTGGTTGGTGGCCCTGATTTTATGCTGACAGAAATGTGCATACTGGTGCGCCCGGTATGAACAATTTTGGCGGTGACTTCAACGACCTCGCCCACCAAAATAGGGCGGTGGAAGCGAATAGAGCCGACTGACACGGTGACACAATACTTACCACTCCACAATGCTGCACAGGCATAAGCGGCCTGATCAATCCATTTCATGGCAATCCCACCATGGACTTTACCGCCAAAATTGACATCGGTGGGCTCGGCTAAAAATCGGAATGTGGTTTCTCTTTTTTCTAGTGGCATGGTGTTTAGCTCTTGGAGGATGGTTTGCTAAATTATTGGTTAGGAATGGGATTTTGGCAAATGTGGGTTGTAGGAGCGAGCTCCAGCTCGCGATAAATGGCGCAGCCATTTCAAACAATGATGTAGCCTCATAGATATTTGGCCGTAGGCCAAAATCGCGAGCTGGAGCTCGCTCCTACCGGTAAACCTAATTCAAGGCAACATTCGGCCCGAACGTCTCATAGTGTAAGTCATCAGCACTGAAACCAATCTGTTGCAAGGTCATGTTAACCGCTGCCATAAACGGTTTGGGACCACAAAAATAAGCTTTGGTGTCGGTGTTGGCAATCCACGACTTTAAGATATCGGCGTTGAGATACCCCT
>JABSOG010001270.1 GCA_013216025.1 Algicola sp.
GAAGAAGGTGAATTCATTGCCTTTACCGGGCCTTCAGGCTCAGGCAAGTCAACCTTTTTGAACATCGCCGGATTGCTGGAAAATTACAGCCAGGGTGATTATTTTCTTGACGGTGAAAATGTGTCCGGTCTGTCCGACGACAAATTGTCGGCCATTCGCAACGAAAAAATCGGCTTTATCTTTCAAGGTTTCAACCTTATCCCCGACCTGAATCTGTTTGACAATGTGGATGTTCCCTTATGCTACCGTGGCCTTAAAAGTGCTGATCGCAAAAAGCGTATTGAAGACGCACTTGAATTGGTTGGTCTGGCATCAAGAATGAAGCACCGTCCCGGTCAACTGTCTGGTGGACAACAGCAGCGTGTGGCCATTGCCCGCGCAATTGCCGGTAGCCCGCGCTTTTTACTCGCGGATGAGCCGACCGGTAACCTCGACACGTTGATGGCCCGCCAAGTCATGGAACTGCTTGAAAACATTAACAAACAAGGCACCACCATCATTATGGTGACCCACGACAACCAACTGGCCAAACGCGCACATCGTAACGTGCAAATTCTCGACGGCCAAGTCAATGACATCAAACAGCGTGAAGCAATCGCGGTTTAAGGGGGCGGTATGTTTAAATACAACTTAAAACTGGCTTTAAAAAGCCTGCGATATCGTACCGGGTTGACTGCTTTGATGGTGGCCACCATTGGTATTGGTATCGGTATGTTAATGACCATGGTCACCATCGGCCATCAAGCCAGTAAGGTCCCTTATCCGGGGTTGAGTGACAAACTGTTTATGGTTCGAATGGATAGCCGTGATGTGGATGCTCGCGACATTACGTTGCCACAGCGCATGGTTAACCTGACTTATCGTGACGCAATTAACCTGTTTAACGCCAAAACAGTGGCGTCACAGCAAACTTTTAACTTTAAGGTATTTCCAATCCTTGAAGCTCGCGAGCAAAATACCCGCCCGATACAGGCTATGGTTGATGCGACCACTGCCAGTTTCTTTGATATGTTTCAGGCTCGGTTTATCTATGGCAAGGCTTGGGACAAAAGTGAAAATGGCGCGCCGGTTATCGTGATCACTAAAAAGACCAATGACAGCCTTTTTGGTGGTCGTAACAGTGTTGGTGAGCAAGTGACCGTTGGCACAAGCAAAGCGACGGTCGTCGGGGTTTTAGATGATTGGACTACCCCAATACGCATCTTTGACGCTTCATACAGTTCGGCTCGTTTTGATGACGCTTTTATGCCTTATCAATTTGCGCTAGACATCAACGCTCAGCGTAGCCGACGCATGCGCTGTCATCCGCACGACGCCACCAACCGACTGGCTTTTACCACGACCGATTTGCCGGGTCTGCTGAACTCCGAATGTACTTGGGTTAACTTCTGGGCCAAAGTAGACAGCCCGGCAGATGCTGAGCAATACCGTTCGTTTGCCGAACAATACGTGATTGAACAAAAAGGTTATGGCCGTTTTCCTCGTCCGATACAAAACTTTATTCTTAACATTGATGAGCAATATCAAATGGCTCGTTTTGGTGGTGGACGCCAGCAAAGGCTCAATCTATTGGCTTATTTGTTCTTTTTTGTCTGTCTGGTTAACGCGGTGGGCATGTTGCTGACCAAGTTTTTGTCGACTTCAAAGGAAGTGTGTTTGCGCCGGGCGCTTGGTGCCAAGAAAAAAATCATTATGGGGCAATACCTGCTAGAAGTGATGATGATTGGTTTTATGGGTGGTTTATTAGGTGTTGTGATGTCATACGGCGGATTGACCTTGATGAAACATGTGCGCATGTACGCATCTGACTATCGCCACGACATGGAGGTATTGAACTTGGCTTACCAATTAGATTGGACCATGGTATCGGCGTCAATCGGGGTTGCTATTCTCAGCACCATCATCGTTGGGCTTTATCCGGTATGGCGTATCGTTAACGTCAGCCCAGCCAGCCAATTAAAAGGGGCGTGATCATGCAAATCAAACAAGTACTCAGTACCATCA
>JABSOG010001271.1 GCA_013216025.1 Algicola sp.
CGATGTAAAGTTCTGCTGGTCTTCATTTAGGTGCCAGTGTCAGCGTTTCATTAAGCTTTTCGTTAAATAGCAAGAAACGGGTATTGCCAACAGCCTTCCCTTTTGAATCTGCTGAAGTTGAAACACTGCTGGTGACACAGGTTTCTGTTGGACCATAAACGTTGTACAGCGTGATATCCGATTTAATCGCATCAACCAATTGCGGGATCATTGCCTCACCACCAGATATCACCCGTTTGACCGACTGTTCATTCAAACAATCGACCATACTCATCAAATGTGAGGGGGTGCTGTCGATATGGGTCACTTGATGTTTTGTGACCAGCGACTGTAATTCTGCAGGGTCTAGCAGTGCTTGTTTAGAGGGCACAACCAAGGTATTTGAGCTCAGCAACATCACGAATATTTGCTCAACAGCTGCATCGAATGAATAACTGGCCAGTACCAAACCAACCTCGCTTGTGGCATCTGCAATGCCGTAAGTACGCTTTTGTGAATACACCAGATTATTGACCGAACGGTGTTCTATCAATACCCCTTTGGGCTGTCCTGTCGACCCTGAGGTATAAATCACGTACGCCAGATTTGACGATTTAAGCCCGGTTTGAGCGACTGATAAATTACTTTTGGGGTATTTGGCGCAAAAATGGCCATCAGTATCGGTTTCGCCCAGTCCGTCCAGCATCAACACAGTACCATTGAACGTCGGTAATACGTCTTCAACACGGGTTTGACTTAATACGACTTCTAACGCCGCATCTTCGAGCATATAACTCAAACGTTGTTGCGGGTAATTGGGGTCAAGTGGCACATAAGCAGCCCCAGCTTTTAAGATACCCAGCATACCAATCAACATCTCTAATGAGCGTTCGACACACAGGCCTATCAAGGTATCTTGTTTAAGATCATGGTTTTGCACAAGGTAATGAGCCAGCTGATTGGCTTTCTCATTCAGCTGTTTATAGCTCAGGCTGGTATCTTCAAAACCTTTCCCAGCAAAAATGAGGGCATGAGTGTCTGGCGTAGCAGCAACGCGCTGTTCAAACAACTCATGGATACACTTATCCCGTGGATAATCCATTTGGGTGTTATTTAAGTCAACCACCAAATGGTCTACTTCAGCGACTGACAACAAAGGCAGTTCATGGGTTGACTGGCTTTCAAGCCCCTTTCCTGCATGACAAAGCCCTTCAAGCAAACGACCCAAATGGTCGTTCAGTTGGGTAATATATTGTGCTGAAAACAAGCTGACATCATAGACCCAATGCAGGCCCACACCCAGTTCGCTAATACTCAATTCAACTTCTAAATCAAACTTGGCCTGAACAAGGTCTGACTCATAACCCTTAATCTCGACCCCTGGCAAGGTGAATGCGTTTTCGCTGCCATCATCCAATCCATAGTCTGAATTGGTGGCGACCAAAATTTGAAATAACGGACCATGGGCGGTACTTCTGGGCGCGTTTAAGCGCTCAACCAATTGTTCAAACGGCACATCTTGATTCGATTGTGCATCCAAATGCACTTGTCTGATATGGGCATAGTAGTCTGCCAAAGTGTCGTGACTGGTATCCGCTCTAAGCACCAACGTATTAACAAAGAAACCAATCAAAGGCTCAAGTTCACTCTGTAAACGGTTGGCCACGGGTGTACCAATAACAATATCAGTGGTGTTACTGTGACGAGACAGCATCAAAGATAACGCACCATGGAGCAGCATAAACGGCGTTAATTTATGTTGTGTCGCTACTGCCAATAACCGTTTGGCGACACTTGCGGATAATTCACCGGTGACGGTATTACCTTCAAAGCGTTTCATTGCTGGGCGCGAATGATCCAATGGCAAAGAATGTACTGCTGGTATCTCATCAAGTTGTTGCTCCCAGTAAACTAACTGAGATTCCAACACTTCACCTTTGAGGCCTTCACCTTCAAGGCCATCTCCTTCAAGGTAAGTACGTTGCCAATGGGCAAAATCGGCATATTGAATGGCCAGTTCAGGC
>JABSOG010001272.1 GCA_013216025.1 Algicola sp.
TTGGCTATCTCAGCCCTGAGAACTTTGAAATAGAGAATGCTGCTTAGTTGAGTGTCCAATTTTACCGGTGCAGATCATCATTCTATTATGATGCTGCCACCGGTCTTATCCGCGAGGCGCCAGGCACTCGGTGTTTGACGATTGATGGCGGCATCAACGCAGGAGATAAACTCAACACCACAGCCTGTGATGAGACTAATGTGACTCAACAGTTTTTTGTCGATGCCCAACACCTTCGCAGCAAAATTAAACCTGAACTGGTCATGAGTTATAAGGTTTATCCCGGTCCTATTGAAATCCAGTATGCCACCATGCAGCCCGAAGCAGACAGCAACTATTATCAGCGCTTTAATGTCTCACCCGCCAAACGGATCGTAAATAAACGTTATGGGGGTGACATGTGTGCCAAAGGCAATGGTGTTAACCAGATGCTGACGGCAGACAAAAATGTCTGTATCGCAGAGTCTAGTGAAAATTGGTATACCGATCACAAGGGGCGGATCCATTGGGCAAATGATTACAACCTGTGCGTCAGCTACAACGGCGATGTCAACGGTTGGCGGTCAACAATAACATTGAGACAGTGCAATGATGATTATAATCAGCGTTGGTCTATCGACGGTAATCAGGTTCATTTGCAATCATACCCACAAAAAGTCCTGCATGGCCACCTCGACAAGTTTCAATCTTATGACAGTGGGCTAGGGGCTGCTCAGGATATGTATGAAATCATCGACAATTATCGTGAAATTAGCCCCAACGGTGAAGGACCGGTCGCTGCTTACCGTTTTGATGGAAGCTTTGCTGAAGCCAATGGTGGACAAATCATCACCAAAGTCAGTGGTACTACTCGATATCTACAAGGTAGAAACGGCGTTGGTAACTCCATTTATCTATCAAACGCCAAACTGGAAATCGCCGATAACGCCACCATTCGCAATAAACACTATACGGTTTCTGTCTGGTTTAACCCGTCAAAGTCGAATCAAGAATGGACTGGCCTAGTGGGTAAACCAGGACGAAACATGAATATTTGGCTGCATTCGAACAATTTCATTCACCACAGGTTTAAAAACAATCAAAGCACTAACGGCGGCATTGCTGATACAGCAAAAGACTCCATTGTTCGTAATCAATGGAATCATGTGGTCATTACCAATGATGGCTTTATGGCGAGAACATACATAAATGGTACTCTGGCATCAGAAGGCATTGCCGGCGGCGACCAGCTCGTCGAGAATAATATGATGATTCTGGGTAGTAACTTGGATGGCTATAGTGGCAACAACTTCCAAGGCAGGATGGATGATTTAGAAATCTACGATGTGGCATTAACCGCCGCTGAGATTTACAACCTCCATCAAACTCAACAGTAACAGGCAGTGCAAACGACCCATTCCCATTGACGTGGGCATGGGTTTTTCTTCGGCGCTCATTGTTTTAATAGGGGTCTTTTAATCATTAAACCTATTTTTAAAAGCGTAAGAATGTTACTTGGTTGAGACTAAAATCGTTTAAGAACAATTGAACCCCTTTTTCTAGCTAGTTAAGTCTCAATATAAACTGTTTTTGCACTCAAATAACCACTCACACACGTGCCTTCAAACGATACTCGTTTACCTGCCATCTGTGCCGACATAACCATAGAAAAAAGCTTATCTGCTTGTGGGGTGGACCAATATAGTCTTACAAGCGTGGACGTAGAAGCACCGCCACAGTTCATTGGGTCGTTCAAGCCACTTATATAGATATATGCCTGACCACCCGTCGCCTTTATGTGGGTGATTTTTCCGTACGCTGTTTGAGCGGCATGTGCGTTTCCAATTAACAAAAACCACAATACCATTGCTTTAAGTACAAACTTAATTTCCATCTTTATCTCTCAATTATTTGGCCAGTTCGAAGTATAATTGGCTGAAATGAGAGGTGGACCCCATCGGTTGGACACGGATCTTAAATTTTAAGAAATAAAATCCATATATTTTAAGCTAAGCTAGAA
>JABSOG010001273.1 GCA_013216025.1 Algicola sp.
CGGCTGGCTTCAACTTCATGAATCAAATCTTCAACCACCCACGCTTTGGTAGACAGTGCGGCTTTGGCCCTTAATTTGTCGATAACATTGGCCTTGCCTGCTGCGACTCTTTTGCTGATCTCCCCCAAGGCCATTTCTGACTGAAGTTGAGCCTGTTTGGCCAGTTTGAGTTGCTGTTGTTGTGCGAGCAGGGTAATAAACACACTGGCGGTCTGTGCTGCCACATCCAGTACTTCAATTTCTAGCGATACATCACTTATTTGCGTTTGCTCATTGGCCACCTTTACCTTGGCATCAATGATGTCTTTTTCTAAAAGCCAAGAAATACCCAATGTCGTTTGCATGGAAGACAGACCGGCGTAGTTTCCGGTCCCCATAACGTCTTGTAGATCTAACGCAATCATCAACGGGGTTGATACACCTGCCTGTTGCACCAGACGCTTGGCCGCTTGCGCTTGATAACCGTATGATTTCAGCTGTGGGTGCTTGGCCAACGTTAGGCTTATGGCCTGGTTAAGCGAAATGGTTTGTTGCGCAAAAGCGTTGGTTGAAGCCAACAGTAAAGTTAAAAAAGCGACTTTAAACCGATGCACAATCGGTTTTTTTGCGTTGTTTTGTCGAATGGGCATAAGACCTCTTGGTTCTCTTAATTAAATACCGACTGGCAATCGGTTTTTAACATACAGGATTAAAAACCGATTCGCAATAGGTTTTTAGTCATGGAGTAGAATGGCTTGAATGAGGGGTTGTTGCGGTATAATGCCCGTCCTCGGCTTTGGCATCCTGCGTCGCTCTACCTCCTGCATCCATGCAGTCGTGCCATTTGCCAGATGCAACTAAGTGTTTCTGGTGGTGCGGCATTCCGACGGGCTCTAACTAGTTACTAGCAGCCGTCTGAGAAGCAATTACCACCAGCCGTTTGAAACTCAGTGCTACACCAAGAGTCAGAAGCACAAGGTTTGCCACCGGCGACTTGATCTGTTGCATCCATAGGCAGTTTCTCAATGTCGGCAGACAATTGTACTAGGTTTTCTTTTTTGATAGTTAGTTTAGGTAATTCAAATTTCATTTTACATATTTCCTGATATTGTTGTTGTTTTCCGGAATGAGTTTTTTAACTTTTACAAGCTCCGGCATACTCGTAAAAGATTGTTGCTGATTTTAATCAACAAGAATAAGTTTCAACCACAAAGGTTTTTGTTGAACTTGCAAAGCGATGGTGATCAGCGCAATGCCGCTCAAACCGCTTATTAACCCAATGGGTATATTGTTAAGGTCCTGAGTTTCTATTGCCAATAATCCATATTTCAACCAATACATCGATTGATTTTCAAACGCCTCAACCTGCGTGTGCAAGTACAAAATGTGATATAGCAAGGCATGGCCAAATGCACCATGACACAGGGCTATTGGTGTATTTTTTTCACTCTCGATAGTGCGGGTTAAGGTGCTTAGGGCAATGGCTATTGCCTGATCATGTAGCTGGCTGTCTTTTAAAACTTTCGATGCTCTGATAAGGGTGAGCGACAAACTCAAATCTCCATAACACCAGCCCAAAATACTGCGGTTTTCCATGCCCGACATCGAAGGAAAGTGTGAACCGCTTTGTTTGATATTTTGCTGTAAAACCAACCACTGGCAATGGGCTGCCAACATTGTTTTGGCTTGGTTAAGCTCGACTTGTTGTTCAACACAGGCAGTCAAAAATGCCAAAACCGAACCATTACCATGCGCAGTGCTAAGGTCGAATTGGTTTTCGCCAAAATCTTCGCGAAAGTAACGCGAGTGCTTGGGGTTATTCCAAGCGATGCCTTGTGCTGTGGTGGTTGATTTTTGATTTAGCTGATGCAGTACGCCTTGTACAATTTGTTGGCCACTTTGGCGTTGATAACGATTTAGACCATATAAACCTATGCCCACCAGTCCGGTAAATAACTCATATTCTTGCGGCCATGTCGGTCGGTTGAGCAATTCGAGTAAGTGCAGGTCAAGT
>JABSOG010001274.1 GCA_013216025.1 Algicola sp.
CAAACCATGAGTCGTACAGTGATCACTTCATTGACCACTATTTTGGTATTGGTTGCCTTGTATGTTCAGGGCGGCTCATTGATTAATGGTTTTGCCACGGCATTGTTGTTTGGTGTTTTCGTTGGTACTTATTCGTCGGTTTATGTGGCCAGCTCTGTTGCATTGAGTTTGGGTATCAGTAAAGAAGCGCTGATGGAGCCTGTGATTGAGAAGGAAGGGGAAGATCAGGAAACGCTAATGTAATTCTCTTTTGTGCTGATATTAAAGCATCGAAAAACCTCGGTTTTCGATGCTTTTTTTGTGTCCTGTGTTATTTTGGTTCTACAAACTTTCCTTTCAAAATACTTGAATAAGTATCCTCAGCCAACCTATCCAGAGCACCCGTGGTCTTGCCTTGGTTGGCAATTTCGAATCTTAACTCTTCCAAATGAACATTTTCTGCACCGTTCAATGTGGCTATCTTGGCCCACAGATAAGCGCTTGAGAATTTCTCCTGTTTGAAAAAGATGCTGCTCAGCGAAATATAAATCTCTTGGTTTACCGGTTCGTCTTCTTTGTAAAGGCCCAGGGTTTTGTATAACAACTGAATGGTTTTAGGCAAGTCGCGTTTGATGTAATAAGTGGCCAGACCATAGGTCAATTCCGGCGTATTGAGTTCTTTGCTGCCTTCAAGCCGTAAAAACTTGGTCAACGCTTTTTTAGAGCCGTTGCGTGTCCAGTGGTAATACAACAAGGGTGGATAATCTGACAATACGGTCACGTCAGACAGTCGTTTTATATCCTTGAGACTGGTCAAGTAACCGTTAACCCGGACCGTTTGCTTTCCTTTGAGTTTGATGTGTTCTATTTGAGAGGCCAGCGCCATACATTTGGAATACTTTTCAACCTTCATCAACAGCTTGTAGCGGTTTTTATCAGAAGGTAATTTGGCTTCATAATAACGATTATAAATAACCGCCACTCGTTCATTTTTGCAGTGCCCATCATTGCTGTCACCCAAGCCTGTACATAATTTGGCCTTTTCGTCGCATATCTGGCGCAGCGTTAATGGTTCTTCGCAACCCGGTAACAGTAATGCGGCGACGACCGCCAATGTAATTGATTTCATTTAATTCCTTTGTAACACCTGTGTATTGTGGGGGGTATTGTCTCACTCCTTTTTAATATAGCCGATTGTTAAATATAATTCACTAGAGAAATCAGTGTGATTCATTTATAATGTGCGCGCCGCAAAACTGGCCAAAGTGCTGGTGAGGGCGAACATCATTTGAACGCTTTTGTTTTTAAAACATAAGTCAGGCTAACCAAATTCGAAGGTTTTTTTAATGAGTATAGCTGCACAGGATAAATATCAAAAAAGTTGGCAAGAACGTCAAGATCACGCCGAAAGTATGCAACCCATCATCGGCAAGTTATACCGTAACAAGGGCATCGAGATCACCGTCTACGGGCGTCCACTGGTTAATGCCACCACCATAGATATCATCAAAGCTCATAAAACAGTCTCTGAATTTGAAGCGCAAAAGCTGCGTCTACGTGAAAGTATGCCGTTTTTAGAAGCCATCAACCAACTTAACCTGTCTGCTGCTCGTATCGACTTGGGTAAGTTAGCCTACAGCTACCTGTATAAAGATGCCGCTAACGGTTTGTCTATAGAAGATTATTTGAAAAACCAACTGTCAGAGGTCATTAACAGTGACGCACAGGTAGAGCCGCAGGACGTTGTCCTTTACGGTTTTGGTCGTATCGGCCGTTTGCTGGCCCGGCTGTTAATTGAAAAATCAGGCCCCAATGCCAGTTTGCGTTTACGCGCTATCGTATTGCGTGGCGGCGACTTGGAAAAACGAGCCAGTTTGCTGCGCCGCGACTCGGTTCACGGTCCATTCAACGGCAGCATCACGGTTGATCACGAAGCCAATGCCATCAAGGCAAACGGCGCTTATATTCAGGTTATTTACGCCGACGCTCCGGATAAAATCGATTATACC
>JABSOG010001275.1 GCA_013216025.1 Algicola sp.
CCTGCCATGAGTGAAATCAATCCCATTGTGCAAAGCACTGTCAAAGGCACACTAACCGAAATCATCAATTCGTTGGAATATATCACCAAGTCATTAACTGACCCTGAGCGGCAAATGGGCGAACCCATGGCCATGGATGAACCAGCCAAACTAACCGCTAATGAACTGGCGGGGCTTTGCAATATTGTTGAATGCGCCAAAGCCGCAACAGAAAGCTGTTATGCGCAATATTGCACAGAAATGCAGGGCAACGATTAACAAACTGTATTAACGCAGGCCAAAGGTGCGCTAACACCCAAGGCCTGCTCACCACAACAATCTATATCAATGCAAGGTAGATTATTATGATTACATCCGAGTTTACACTACGGCAGTACAGCCGTGCCAATGACTTATTGGCAAACCTTCCATCATGTTTACAGTCAGTGTCCCAGCAACGCTATTGCCAAACTGTGAGGGCGACACGATGAAACGTAGTCTCACAAATCCCGTAGTACAGATAGAAGCCATAGACACGCTTTTTGAAGTTGCCAACTCACTTAAGTTTATTGATATTGGTCTTAAGGCAAGGCAGTCTGATGACAAAGAAAAAATGGCTTTAACCCAAAATGAACTGGCTGGCTTGTGTGTCGTTCTCGACTGTTTGAAAGAAGCCGTTGAATATTGTTATGACGAGCAAATATAACGGGGGCAATGATGATTGCAGAAATCGAAAAGCTGTGGCAAGACCACGCAACTCGTATAGAAAAGTTTGATGAAAGGGCCATAACCGACATAAAACCGACCAACGCACAACTATTGGAGCGTAAGGTAAAAGGGCAGGTTGATCCTATTTTTAGGTTGGCGGCTAAAATGTCACTAAACGAAATCATCCATACATTGGAATACGTGACCACGTACTTATCGGGGCCGATTGAATATCGATTAGAGTCAAATTCGCCAAACGCCAAGAAACTTATCACAGGTGAGGATATCGTTTTTATTCGTAGCTTTATAGTGCGGATTATCGTCGTGCTTGAAAGCTGTTATTCGAACTATTTTATTATTACGAACAACAGGACCGGCATATAATAGGAGGTGTGTATTTGGCCTTCGCCTTGGGTGAAGGCTTATTTAAATTCCGGGTTGCTTAAATAGACGTGAGTAATGCAATTGCTATAATAGCGGCACACCATTTTAAAGGCCAATTACCGTGGATGAGTTGCAAGTTTATCAAAATGAAGATGGCAGTATCGCGCTTGATGTGACCTTAAAAAGTGACTCCGTTTGGTTGTCACTTGCTCAAATGGAACAACTATTTGGAAGAGATCGTTCTGTAATAGGCAAACATGTTAATAATGTATTCAAAGATGGAGAATTGGTCCGTGAATCAGTAGGGGCAAATTTTGCCCATACTGCCGCTGATGGCAAAACTTATAAGGTCATCAGATATAACCTTGATGTGATCATATCGGTTGGCTACCGGGTTAAATCGCCCCAAGGAGTTAAATTTCGCCAATGGGCAACGAATGTTATAAAAGAACACCTGCTGGAAGGTTATACCCTCAATAAACAGCGTTTGCAGGAAAATGCAACCGAGTTGGAAAAGGCTTTGCAACTGGTTAAACGCGCCGCTGCTTTGCCGCATAACGCTGCATTTGGCGCTGGTCTGGTCGATATCATCAGCAGCTATACCCAAACGTTTTTATGGTTGCAGCAATACGATGAAGGATTACTTGAAACGCCCAAAGGTCAATATGGTGGCAATTTAACGGCATTGGCAGATAGCAGGGCCGCTATTGGGCAATTGAAAAAGCAACTTATGGCCAAAGGTGAAGCGACACAGCTTTTTGCTAATGAGCGGCAAGATGGATTAGCGGCCATATGGGGCGCGTTGGAACAATCCGTATTTGGCGAACCTGCCTATCCAACCCTTGAAAGCAAAGCGGCGCACTTGTTGTATTTTGTTGTCAAAAACCACCCATTCAGTGACGGTAACAAACGAACAG
>JABSOG010001276.1 GCA_013216025.1 Algicola sp.
ACTTCTGACCCCGTGCCCGCCTTACCGCTGGCCTTGATGACAGAAGATGTACCCACAGAAGATTTAGCCCTGTTAGAGGATTTGGAATTTGTTACCTGGCTGGCCCAAAACGAACAGGATGTGCTGTTGTAGCGTGGTGTTATTAACAAGTTTTATGACACCCCTGCACGCCACACCCAACGAAGAACCAATGCCCGACATGGCATTGCTCGAATATTTAGCCGAACTGGTAGAAGTTGACGGCGAATTGGTTGGGCCGATGGATATGGCAGAGAAACTGGAAAAAGACAAAAATGAAAACAACGATGAGCAAAAACAATCCGCTCAAAAAGACAAAACCATCAAACGGGAGGATAAAGAACATGACTAGAATCGCAATCATCGCTTTATTTTGCCTGATGCAGTCGCCCAGCGCCCTAGCGGTAGACTGGAGCGAGCTGAACAAAGACGAAAAAACGGTATTACAGCAGTTTTCAGGCAATTGGTCGGGCATGAGCGAAACCAAGCAAGAAAAACTGCGCCTAGGTGCCAGCCGCTGGATAGCCATGGACACTGACAAACGCAACGCCATGGTGAAAAAATTCGAAAAATGGCAACAGATGAAACCGCAACAGCGCAATGAGTTGAAGCAGCAGTTTAAACGGTTCAAGCAAATGCCCAACAGCCAGCAACAAAAACTGCGCGACGCCCACGGCAAGTTTAAACAACTGCCCAAAGACAAACAGCGCCAGTTGATGGACAAATTCAACAAGGCCAATCGTAAAAAAGTGGATAAAAAAGCTCAGGATAAAGCTAAGAGGGCTCAGAGCAAGGCGCAGAAGAAGCGGGGGAATAGGTAGGTTTTGAGTGCAAATCAAGATCAAAAGATCTCAACACGGAGTCACGGAGGCGCGGAGAAAGAAAGAGGAAAAGCAAAAGACAGGTTAAATAAAGCACCAGTTAAACTAGTAACAAAATAATTACCTTTTATTCTTATTTTTCGCTTTTTTCTTTTCTCTTTCTTTATTCCGTGGCTCCGTGCCTCCGTGTTAAATCTTTTGACCTTCAGGCCGAAGGAACGAGGCCAACACAGGCGGCAGCCTAGAAGAAGTAGCCAAGGCTAACAGACCAAACGGCATCATTCTCATCGGTGCCAATATCAACACCGTAGTCAAAATCAACCGACACAGACTCGGTCAAATCATAAGAAACATAAAACGACACCTGACCATAACTGTCATCGCCCGACACACTGCTCAAGCCATTGTTATTACCCGCCCGATTAAAATTATTACCACCAGCGGCACCAGCTACAGCAGGCGCGTTATTGCCACCCTGACCAGCCCGGTTCGGTGGAATATTTCGGCCATTGCTCGACACCAACACCGAGTCACCCGACAACATATGATTCCACGACAAAATCGCTCCCACCAGCACACCGGTGTTTTCGGTCAACGACCAAAAACGGGCAACCGAAAAGCTGGTGCTAATACTTGAAGAATCACCGCTATTAATCTCGGTTAGCAAATCACTTTGAGGTGCTGGCGGATCATTTGGTGGTGGAGGGGGTGGATTACCACCACCACCGCCTCCGCCGCCGCCGCTGCCAATGTGTTTATCTCGCCAAGGCCGACGTTGCATTGTCCGTAACCATGACGGCGCTCTCAACCCTGCTCGCCGTCTTTCTCACCCCACTCATCATCAGCACGCTCGGCGGAGAATTTTTGGAAGTAAACGCAGGTGACATGTTTCTCAGCGTCGTCAAAATCGTATTGCTACCCGTAACAACCGGGTTCACGATTCGCTTTCTATTCCGAGAAAAAGTTCAGGGCTTTCTCGATATTTTTCCCGCGATCTCCGTCGCCGTGATCGTGCTAATCATCGCGACTATCGTAGCTTTATCGCATGAAAAACTACCAGAGGTCATCAGCGAGGTCAGTATAGGTCATGTGGAGGGCATGGGGGTCAAGTTTAGCACCTGTAAAGTGTTTTTTGTACCTG
>JABSOG010001277.1 GCA_013216025.1 Algicola sp.
GAAAGAGAGGTCATTGAGGATTTTGCGACTGACGGCGACCCCGATATTTTGATTGTTGTCGAAAAACTGTTGACCGGTTTCGACGAACCCCGCAACGCGGTTTTGTATATAGACAAGCAGCTTAAAGATCACTCCATCATTCAAGCAGTCGCCCGGGTAAACCGTTTGCATGAACACAAAGAATACGGTCTGTTGATTGATTATCGCGGGGTGCTCAAAGCGCTCGATACCGCAGTTGCCGACTACGACAAACTCGAACAAGACACGCTGGCTGGTTTTGAGCCTGATGACTTGAAAGGCATGTATCGTCAAATAGACACCGAATACAAAAAACTGCCGCAACTGCACAAAGCATTGTTGGGCGTGTTTGGAGATGTCGACAACAAAAATGACCGCGAACAATACAGACAATACCTGATACCCAAATATACACTCGATGAAGATGGCGACGAACAAGACGAGCGTCAAGACAGGCGTGACAAGTTTTATCAGGCACTCACAAATTTTGGCCTATGTTTAAAGATTGCCCTGTCCTCTAGTGGTTTTTATGCCGACAAGTCTTTTGATGAGACGACCATCACCTTATATAAAAAAGACCTACATTTTTTCAATGAAATTCGTCAAGCAGCCAAACAAGACTCCATGCAAACCATTGATTATTCTGCTTATGAAAAGCAAATCAGCGCGCTGGTCGACAAGCAAGTGGTGGGCAATGAGATCAAAGAGTCACCCGGGGTTTATATTGTTAACGAGTTAGGCCAAGCCGCGCAAGAACAGCAAAAAGCGACCAAAGCGGCCAATGATGCCGCCAATGTACAAAGCCGGGTGAAAAAGACGATAGAAGACGACCTGAGTGATGATCCCTATGCACAAAAGGTGTTTTCTGAATTACTCAAGCAGGTTATTGCCGAAACCGAAGCGATGTTTGACCATCCATTTAAACAGCTGGCGAGGTTTGCCGACTTTGAAGCGCAAGTTAACCAGCGGCAAGTCGATGATATACCCACCGCCTTGACCGGCTCAAAACACGCTCAGGCCTATTACGGTGTATTTAAGCTGGCTTTAGGTGAAGATGCCTTTACAAATATGATTGATGCAGCACAACTAGTCTGGATAGAGCGGGCACTGAACGTCGAAAAGATCGTTAATGCAGCAGTAGTCGAAAATTCGTTGAACCCACAGAATATCGAAAATGACATTCGCAAAGCGTTGTTGCCCACCCTGTTTAGCGCCATTGGTCTAGAAAAGGCCAAAACAGTGGTTGAATCGGTGGTCAATATCACTCGCATCGGCTTAAGCAAAAAAGGATAATTTGCCGTGATTGAGCCGCACCCCCAAACAATTCCTGTACAACAGCATATTGTTTACGGTGAAGAAAAACTGATTTATCAAGTCAATTACGTGGTTGATAACAGTGGTAAAAACCGGATAAAAATTCACATTTTACCTGAAGGTATTGTGCAAGTAGATGCGCAGCCGCAAACCCCCAGTAAAACAATTAAAGCCGTTGTTAGAAAACGCGCCGCTTGGATACTCGAAAACCTCACCGCCGCCCAAGACAATACCAACGATGTTTTACCGCGCGAGTATATCAGTGGTGAAAACTGTTTTTATCTTGGCCGTAGGCATGTATTAAAAGTACTCGCGGTTGCGGTATTGCCAGACGAAGAAAAAGCAGAAAAAGCCAAACTGTTCAGAGGAAGAATACACGTATATACCAAAAACCCCAGCGCCAAACACGTTAAAAAGTTGCTGTATATCTGGTATCAAAAGCGGGCTAATGCCGTGTTTAAACAGCAGTTGCATAAATTAGTTGAGCGCCTAGATTGGCTTGAGCAAGCGCCAAAATTTAAAGCCTCATTAATGGGCAAACAATGGGGTAGTTGCTCGGTGACTGGTGAGCTGTCGTTAAACATTCATTTGATCAAAGCGCCCAGCCCCTGCATCGAATACGTGTTGTTACATGAACTGTGCCATC
>JABSOG010001278.1 GCA_013216025.1 Algicola sp.
AAACGTGACCACCCTATAATTGCGAACCCACTCGGCTTTTGCGACAACCTCCGAGTGCAGTTCACACAACACGTTTACATAACGTACAAAGAATCGAAAAATAATAGGGAAAATTTTAAAAAGACCGGATTTTTATATAAAATTCACCAAATCTGGCGGTATTTTGATAATGCTCAAGCCATTTTTGCTTTAAGATGGCTGCATCTACTGACAGAACCCTGTCGCCGTGACATTTAAATTATATAAGGAGTTGGCTATGAGCGAAAAAAGCAGTTTTGCAGATAAAATCAAAGAGGTATTACAATACGCAGTCATTTTGGCGGTTGGTTTAGGCATTGGTTTGGGCGTAAAAGAAGGTTATGCCTGGTACACCACACCTGCGCCGTTCATCATCACCGACACTGCACCTCACTTTGCCAACATCGACAAAAAGGTTGTGGTCTACTCAACCAAATGGTGCCAATTCTGTAAAAAGACCCGCGAATACTTGGTTAGCAACAATATCCCATTCATCGATCGTGATATCGAAGTTGGCGATGAAAAAATTGATATGTTGTATCAATCGATTGGCTCAAAAGGCATTCCGCAAATCGTCGTTGGCAACAAAATAATCAGCGGCTTCAACCGCGAACTTTTAGCTGCTGAGTTAAAGGTGCAGAAGTTGCTTTAACTGAAAGTGTAAAAAGTGAAGAGAAAAAACAATTAAGCCCGGTATTTCTGGGCTTTTTTGTACGTGTTACCAAAGCCGGGTCTTAATCATCTTGGCTGGTTTATGAGTAATAGAAAAATAAATAACAACAAGCGTGGGTAATTGAGACTCTAATTTAAACACCAGACCAAACAGCTCAAGTCTAGATATATTCAACCCGCTAAAACCCTCAAACAGCGTCACACAGACAATTATCAATAGCGTCAAGAAAAGTATGACAACATAAAACCTAAATGATCCTCTGGGCAACAAAGGTTTGTCGATGACCTCTAAGCAGGTTTCACACTTTGGACAGGCAAATCTGAGTTTTTTGTCACGCCAATCAATGCACAACGATTCTTGGTCGCTGAATTTATGATCGCAGTTTACACACAGGTAAGTTGACATTATTTGTTCTACTCAAGGTCTTTGATTATCTTTTTCAATTCTTTGTCATCGATATCTATACCGTCCCACAATGTATCGATTGACTGAGTGTTACCAGCCATCACGTTTTTCCAGCCCTCTTTAAAGCTGTCTTGTGCAGAAGGTAACTCACTGACACTTTCTCGAAAAGAATGAACAATTTGAAACAGCAAGGGACGAAACTCTGCTGGCGTTTGTTCAATTTCATCATGCAGTTTTTTAGTACAATCAACGCTTGCTGGGGCCATCTCGTAAGCCTCTAAAATGGTGCTTAGATTATTCTTATTCTATCTTCAATTGACGATATAACCTAATCCACAGTTATTTCTCAAACATCCGTTTTACCCGCGGCTCCAACCAACCACCTTTCTGTGCCTTAGTGATTTTGGCCAACTCTAGCGAGGCTTTGTCGTAGCGGATCAAGTTATCGAGTAACGCCTGATAGATTTCATCCGCTCTTTTTCGCCGCTTTATCGCGTCACCCGCATCCAAAGAAGATAAAGTGGATATTTGGATTGAAGTTTTTGATGATATCACGTTGCCCACCGCTGTCTTAATTCATACATATAGAACGGAGATTTTGTGAGGTAGGTTTTAGTATTTACTTGTCTATTTTTTAACATCTAACCTTTTAAAAACTGACTATAGACAAAAAGGGTTTATTCTTCCTATACTCGAAATTAAGCGCATTTTACCTATAATACTAATTGAGTGGTCTGCATGTTAAGCAAAAAGTTGAAAAAAAAATCAACCCAGTTGCTGTTACTGGCAACTGTATTTACATAAGGGGTATCCACTTAGCTCCACCTCACACAAGATGTAGTGTTTACCTGTTTGAGATGTCTTTATAGGTTACCGAT
>JABSOG010000127.1 GCA_013216025.1 Algicola sp.
CTGGTGGGCACTAACTACTACTCTATTCATTTGGAACAAAAATATGAAATCTCGTGCAGCAGTCGCCTGGGAAGCGGGCAAACCTTTGGTCATAGAAGAAGTGGACGTGGCTGGTCCAAAAGCGGGTGAAGTGTTGGTCAGAATGGTCGCCACGGGCGTCTGTCATACCGATGCCTTTACTTTGTCTGGTGACGATCCAGAGGGCATCTTTCCTTCTATTCTTGGTCATGAAGGTGGCGGCGTTGTTGAAGAGGTTGGCACAGGTGTCACCACATTGGCCGTGGGCGACCATGTTATTCCGCTTTACACCCCAGAATGTGGCCAGTGCAAATTTTGTTTGTCGGGTAAAACCAACTTGTGTCAGGCCATTCGCGCCACTCAAGGCAAAGGTTTGATGCCCGATGGCACCAGCCGATTTTCACAAAATGGAAAAACCATTTTTCATTACATGGGCACCTCAACCTTTTCTGAATACACCGTAGTGCCAGAAATTGCCCTTGCCAAAATCAACAAAGCAGCGCCTTTAGACAAAGTCTGCTTGCTCGGCTGTGGTATCACCACTGGCATCGGTGCCGTATTGAACACTGCCAAAGTAGAACCCGGCGCAACAGTCGCAATATTTGGTTTGGGTGGTATCGGTTTAAGTGCGGTGCAAGGCGCAGTAATGGCCAAAGCCGGACGCATTATCGTTATCGACATCAACGAAGACAAATTTGCCATGGCAAAAATGCTCGGTGCGACCGACTTTATCAATCCTAAAAAGTACGATGCACCCATTCAAGACGTGATTGTAGATTTGACCGATGGCGGTGTAGATTATTCGTTTGAATGTATCGGCAACGTCAACCTAATGCGCTCTGCATTAGAATGTTGCCACAAAGGTTGGGGCGAATCAGTGATCATAGGCGTTGCTGGCGCAGGACAAGAGATCAGCACTCGTCCATTCCAATTGGTAACAGGCCGTGTATGGCGTGGTACTGCATTTGGTGGCGTTAAGGGTCGCACCCAGTTGCCCGGTTACGTTGAGCAATATATGAAAGGAGAAATAAAAGTCGATGAAATGGTCACGCATACCATGGGCCTTGACGACATCAACAAAGCATTCGAGCTGATGCACAGCGGTGAAAGCATTCGTTCGGTAATCGTTTTTTAAGGTGCATTTTGTAAGGGACTTTTGTGAGGAAATATAGATGAATCAATTAACACAAGTCAGCCAAACTCGATGTTGTGACGGCTGGATTAAAACTTTCAGTCACCAGTCGTCGGTTAACAATTGCCAAATGCGCTTTGCGGTTTATCTGCCGCCTCAGTTTGAGACTGACGACAACCTGCCAGTATTGTACTGGCTGTCGGGGCTGACCTGCACAGAAGAAAACTTCATGGCCAAATCGGGTGCCCAGCGTTATGCCGCCGAGCACGGCATCATTATCGTTGCACCAGACACCAGTCCGCGTGGTGATGGTGTACCGGATGATGCCGATGGCGCCTGGGATTTTGGTCTTGGTGCCGGTTTCTACGTCAACGCTACCGAGGCACCTTGGGACCAGCATTATCATATGTATGATTATGTGGTCAAAGAACTACCCGCTTTGGTCAATCAGCACTTTGGTGTTGACCCCAAACGTAAGTCTATTTCAGGCCATTCGATGGGCGGACATGGTGCCTTAATGATTGCTTTGCGCAATCCCGGTGAATACCAATCGGTTTCGGCATTTGCACCCATCGTTGCACCTATCAGCTGTCCGTGGGGTCAAAAAGCCTTAGGTCATTACTTAGGTAGTGATACTAACCTATGGCAGACCTATGACAGTTGTTACTTGGTAGAAAACCCGGTAGACCCAGAGGCTAACAAACTGACGTTGTTGATAAGTCAGGGCGAAAACGACAACTTTCTCAAAGAGCAGTTGCAACCACAGCTTATTGAGAAAAGTTGCGAAAAGGCCGGTCATCCTTTACAGCTGAATCTTCATGAAGGATATGACCACAGCTACTATTTCATCGCCAGCTTTATTGGTGAGCACATGGCGTTTCACGCCAAAGCGCTGAGCCAGAGGTAGGAGCGAGCTCGGCAATTGCATCCTGCATTGCCCTAGTAAGCTACATCCTTGTAACGATCCAGCTCGCGATAAACATTCAGACATTAACAGAGTGAGTAAATAAATATGTCATATCAAGGAAGTTGCCTGTGCGGTGCCGTCGAGCTAGAAATCAAAGGTCCCATCGACAGCCTTATTCACTGTCATTGTTCGTTGTGTCGCAAATCTACTGGCACAGCGTATGCCACCAACGGTTTTGTTAACACCGCAGATTTTAAACTGATCAAGGGCGACGATAACCTATCGAGCTTTGGATTTAAGCCAGGTCGCGAACGTCATTTTTGCAAAACCTGCGGCTCGCCAGTTTACAGCTCAAACGCTGACGACCCTTCGCGCATCAGAATACGAGCAGGTTTAATCGACAGTAATATCACCGAGCGGCCAGTCGCGCATATCTTTGCTTCATCTAAAGCTAATTGGGATGAGATTGAAAGCTCAACTCCGAGCTTCGATGCCCATGAGCCGGGACGTTAATCACATGGATTCTACTACGCCAAACTTAGATAAACTGCTCAGCGGTGACTCGCAAAACAACATCGCCCAGTCAGTTAACGAGGTTGTTGATGTTTGTCACGGTATGGCCAAAGAATCTGGTTGGTGGAACGATGCACAAACGGGTGAGCCATTACGGCGCAACAAGGGAGAATTGTTGTGTTTGATTCATTCAGAAATATCCGAAGCCATGGAAGGCGTTCGCAAAAACCTGATGGATGACAAACTGCCTGAGCGAAAAATGGAAGAAGTGGAATTGGCCGATGCGGTGATCAGAATATTCGACTACGCCGGTGCCCACGGTTTAGATATCGGCGGTGCACTGGCCGAAAAACTGATTTATAACGCGGGCCGGGTAGATCACAAACCGCAACAGAGATTGAAAGAAGGCGGCAAGCGGTTTTAACCCGAATCAACGGGCCAGAGACGTTGAAACACAGTAAACAACTGTAATATCAGTATCTTAAATTCAAGGGGCCAGAGGTAGTCATTTATTTCGATTTTTCTAAGCAATTTGATTGATATTGAGTTCTCTGACTTCAAGCATCCATGCTTCACTCTGGCCCCTTGATTTTAACCATTTGATTATATGGTTAATTTTGTTGTTTCAACGTCTCTGACCCGTTGACGTTACTACAACTGTTCGATTTTAACCTCGGTGACACCTGCGGCATTTGACCCAGAATAAGCCATTTTATGGCCTTTAAGCTTTTTACCAACATGCGCTTTACCGGCGAAGATAGACGCTTTCATTTCATTGGTTTTGCCATTGGTCAATGCTTTAACTTTGCCGGTATCTAAATCTACCTGATAAATATCCCAGTTACCCCGTTTGTTGTTCGAAACATACAATTGACTGCCCACCCGCTTTGCTGCGATTGTACTACCCTCTTGGCTAAACAAATGGCTGACTTTGTTATCTGCCATATTCAATTGGTAAATTTTGCTACGACCACCCTCGCCGTTTTGATATTTAAAGTACTGATCAAACTGAATGTACTGACCGTCAGCACTCCATGACGGATGATTAATGTTTTTGCCTGTGTCGGTCAGTTGTTCGACTTTTTTGCTTTGAACGTCCATCAAGTAGAGTTGCTGGTCGCCATTGCGCGCTGACAAAAACACAATTGATTGACCATTCGGAGACCATTTTGGTGAGATGTCTTTGCTTTCGTGTTCAATCAAAACCGTGAGTGCTTTGGTGTTTAAATCATATAAATGTATGTCCCAGTTACCTATGTTATTAGAGGCAAAAACCAGTTTGCTGCCATCGGGTGACCAAGAGGCATCAACGTCCATACCATCAGTCTTGGTGATCTGCTCGACTTGGCCCGTGGCGACATTTTTGATGACAATGTCCCAGCTCATCTTGTCGCTGTTTTTGTGGTAGGCCAAGTGCTGACCATCCGGTGACCAAGCCGGGCTGTATTCTCCTTCGTATTTAACCGCATGGGCCAAACTAGGTAATAGCATGGCTAAGACAGGTAATAATCTAACAAATGTATTTTTCATGAGCGCGCTCTCGTGTCGGTGGATTGCTATCAAATTTACATAAAAATGCCCTTTTAGGCGTCTCATCCGATAAAATAAGACTCAAGACTCGAAAATAGCCCCTTTTTACGGCGTGATAAAGCTTTATGGAAACACCACTACAGATTGACTGGACTACCATTGTCGGCATTTTGGCCTTGGCACAAGCGGCCATGCTGTGCCTTTATTTGGTGGTATTTCACCATAAGAAGATTGAGGTATGGTTAGTCGTTGGGTTTGTGCTTAGCATTATTATCGCGTTGGGTCATGATATTTTGCTCCACTCTAGGTTGTCTGTCTATCTTCCGCAGATGCTGGGGTTTGGCCCATTTTCAACTTACTTGGCGGGTCCACTAATCTTGTTTGTGGCAGTGAAATTGATTTGGCCCCAGCGGAAACTTAAACCTTACGACCTGCTGCACATCCTGCCTTTTATTGCGCATTTTATCTATCGCTCGTCTCATTACTTTGGTGATACGCAAAGCAAGCTCGATTTTTTGGTGCAATATTATCAAGACCTCACTCCCTCGATTGCTCCGCCAGAACTTTCATTGGGTATGTTTTGGGGCATTTTGGTATTTTATGGTCATCGCTTTGTTTATATCGCCTTCGCCCTTTATCTACTGAAAAAACATCGGCAGGTGCTGCAACATGCCCTGTTGCCACGCCAGCACTTTTATCGGTTAATTGAATGGGGTTTGATTGTTTATTGCTGTGGTTGGGTTGTTCTACGTTGCCTCAAATTGTTCCCCTACACCTTTACCGCCATGATGAAAGCAGATCTGATGATTAATTCGCTTGCACTAAGCATTGCGGTGATTGGTTTGGCATTGGTTTTATTCAGATATTCGCTTGATGACATTTTCTCAAGCAAGTCGACACAAAAGTATCAGCAAAACCGCATGGAAGACGATTTGTCACAGCAGATTGTCGAGCAAATGCAAACCCTACTAACAACCAACAACCTGTTTTGTGACAACGACTTGAAGTTGGCCCATCTGGCCGAAAAATCAGGCTTGTCAACCCAGTTGATTTCGCAGGCGTTGAACACTCAACAACAGATGAATTTTAATGATTTTCTTAACCAATTCAGGCTAACCCATATCAAAGCGCAATTGGCCGACCCCGCCAATAGTAAAGCCGACATCCAACAGTTGGCGCTCGAAAGTGGTTTTAACTCTAAGGCGACTTTTTACCGGGTATTTAAAGAAAAAGTCGGCATGACGCCTAGCGAGTTTCGTAAAAACTCGGCAATCGTTTGATTAAAAACCCATTCAAATTTGTTTAAAAGCTGTATAATTCTGGCCAAATTAGGCCAATAGAGAACAACAGCATGCGTGATATCTATATTCTTCATGAAAACAACGAGTGGCTTGCACCACTTAAAGCCGCTTTTAAAAAGCTTGGTATCGAACCAATAGAATGGTTTTTAGATAACGGTGAAGTGACTTTTGACCAACTGCCACCAGAGGGTATTTTTTACAACCGCATGAGCGCATCTTCTCACACCCGTGGCAATAGATTCGCCCCAGAGTTGGCCAGAATGGCATTGGCTTGGCTCGAAACTAACGGTCGCCGCGTGGTCAATAATACTGGCGCGTTGTATTTAGAGATTTGTAAAATATCTCAATATGCCGCTTTGCAAAAAGCGGGTGTTAAAACCCCAGCAACCCGTCCAGTGGTTGGCAAAGAACATCTTGTGGCATCGGCCAAAGATTTTAATCAATGGCCACTGATCCTCAAACCCAACCGTGGTGGTAAAGGCCTAGGCGTGCGATTGTTACAAACTGAACAGGCGCTCGAAACTTATGTTAGCTCAGACGACTACGAAGAGCCGCTCGACGGCACTTGGTTGTTGCAGCAGTATATTGAACCACAAGAAAAGTTTATCACCCGGTGTGAATTTGTCGGCGGCAAGTTTGTTTATGCGGTTAACGTTAACACCGAACAAGGTTTTGAGCTATGCCCGGCAGATGTTTGCGCCATAGATGACAGCTTTTGCCCGGTAGGTGAGACACCTGCCAACAAATTTAAAATCAGCAACGAATACGACAACCACCCCATCATCAAGCAATTAGAGCAATGTATCGCCGCCAACGGTATAGAAGTCGCGGGCATTGAAATCATCAAAAACAAGGCGGGGGAAGTCTTCGCTTACGATATCAATACCAACACCAACTATAACGCTCAGGCTGAAAGCGAAGCGGGTATTGCAGTGACTGGCATGGGGGCAATTGCTGCATTTTTGGCTGGATTGGCTGAGGCTGAGTAATAGCCAAATCTAAAATTCGTGCATCGAATGCACGCTACACTCTACTAAGGCGGGGGACGTGTTAGGCACCCCCAACACGCTAGGCAGACAGCGCCTACATCCAATCAGAGCTACGAATAACCCCGACAGCCAAACCTTCGATGGCAAAAGGTTTTTCGTTCAAATCAATCTTGATGGTATCAAAGGCATCATTCTCGGCCTGAAGATAAACCATGTTGCCTTCTTGCTTGAACCGCTTAACCGTCACATCGTCTTCAACACGGGCAACAACCACTTGCCCGTTCTCCGCTCTTTGGGCGCTGTGAACGGCCAGTAAATCACCATTGAGTATACCTATATCTTTCATGCTCTCGCCGTTAACTTTTAGCAAGTAATCGGCAGTGGGATGAAACAAGGATGGGTCGATTTTATAGTGGCTTTCGATATTCTCAGTGGCCAATATTGGCTCACCTGCGGCAACCTGCCCTATTAATGGCAGCCCTTCGTCGACAGCGTCGCCTATCAATCGAATGCCCCGAGAGGTGCCCGGTAAAATTTCGATCACGCCCTTTTTCGCCAGCGCTTTTAAATGCTCTTCGGCGGCGTTGGGTGACTTAAATCCCAGTATTTTTGCTATCTCTGCCCTGGTGGGCGGCATACCAGTGTTGATGATGTTATCCCGGATTAATTCCAGAATCTCTGCCTGTCTTTTCGTTAAAGGTCTCATGGCTGTTCTTCCATACAGTATCGTTACTGTTAGTATATACAGTGAGGGGAAATATGCAAATATATATTTGATTGTTCTTTCACTTTAAACGTTTTTGTAATTCTGCCTATCCTCGGTATGCTACACTAGTCGCCTGCCCTAGCCGACCATTCGCAGCCGATGAGAAACCATGCCTAAATTTGCCCAACTGCTTAAATCTTTTTTTAATGCGCCCATGTCGTTTTTAATGAAATCGAAAATAGTCCCGGATCATGTGATTGACGAGCTCGAAATTGACCCAAGCCGCCCAATTTTTTATGTCATTAAGACCGATTCTTTTACCGACAAAATTGCCATCGCCCGGGCCTGTAAAAAATTGGCGATGCCCAATCCCCATAAATCAACGCTTATCAACAACCGCCCTATCCAAACCCTAGTGTGCATCGAAAACCCCAAACCTTTGCTGTTTGGCAAGGCGAAAAAAACCAACGCACTAGAGATAGGTGCGCAAATTCTCTCGGCACATCAACAAGATAAAACCCTCGACGCCCAGCTTATTCCCATTACCATTTGTTGGGGTCGCGCACCGGGTAAAGAAAAAGCCGACTTGCAATCCATCATCGCCGACAGTGTATCACCCAGCTGGTTACGTAAATTTTTCATCGTATTGTTCTCAGGCCGAGCCAATTTTATCCGCTATAGCCGCCCAGTGTCGATTCGTTATATGGTCGACAAACACGGCGCTGACGAGTATGCCGGACATAAATTGATGCGTGTTGCGCGCTTTCATTTTCACCGCCAAAAACTCACCGCCACCGGCCCCCGCCTGTGGAGCCGTGAGCAGATGTTCAACAGTGTGCTGTCGGCACCGTCTGTTAAGTCTGCCATCAGTGAAGAGATGACCACCCCCAACAAAGACAAATTGACCGTTAAGAAAGAAGCCAAAAAGTTGCTCGACGAAATTGCCGCTGATTATCGCGAGTCCTACGTGCGGGTGGCCAATCGCTTTTTAGCCTGGTTATGGAATAAGCTGTACAGCGGTATTGAAGTTAATAATGCCGAAGTGGTCAGAACCCTCGCTCAACAGGGGCATGAGATTATTTATGTACCCTGTCACCGCAGTCATATGGATTATCTGCTGTTGTCTTATGTGATTTACAATCAGGGCCTGGTACCACCGCACATCGCCGCTGGCGTCAATTTGAATTTTGGCCCTGTGGGTCCTATTTTACGCCGTGGCGGGGCCTTCTTTTTGCGCCGTAGTTTTAAAGGCAGCAAAATGTACGCAACGATTTTTCGTGAGTACTTGGGCCAGTTGTTTATGAAAGGATATTCGGTTAAGTATTTTACCGAAGGGGGTCGCAGCCGCACTGGACGTTTGTTACCGCCCAAAACAGGGATGATTGCCATGACCATTCAAGCGATGTTGCGCGGCATTGACCGCCCAGTAACGTTTGTGCCGGTTTATCTGGGTTACGAACATGTCATGGAAGTCACCACTTATTTAAAAGAGCTTAAAGGGGGCGCGAAAAAAACCGAATCGGTGTTTGGCATTCTTAAGGCACTCAGAAACCTGCGGGATTACGGCCATGGTTATGTCAATTTTGGCGAGCCGGTGTCGCTCAATGAATACCTCAACGATAATGCGCCGCAGTGGAAAGAACATATTCATGGCAGCGAAATTCAAAAACCCCAGTGGTTAACGCCAGTATGCAACCAGTTGGCCTTTACTTTAATGACGGGTATCAACAATACCACTGCATTAAATGGTACAACCCTATGCGCCCTGTCATTGCTGGCCGCCGATAAATATGCACTGACCCGAGATGAACTCGAAACCCAGCTTGATTTGTATTTGAACGTACAACGACACGCTAGATACACCAATCAGGTGACCATTCCTGAACAAAGCGGCGTTGAGTTGGTCAAGCATGTGATTGGGCTGAAAAAGGTCGATGTCAGCAAAGATACCTTTGGTGAGGTGATTTCGTTAAATGAAAAAGAAAGTGTGTTAATGACCTATTACCGCAATAATATCATTCACTTGTTTGCCTTACCCAGCCTGATTGCTGCGCAGGTTTTGATGCACGACAGAACCACGGTTAAACAGTTAATTGCCACTGTATCTAGCCTTTATCCGCTGTTTAAAAACGAATGGTTTTTGTGTGAATTGGATTTAGAACAATACACCCATGCCATTATTGATACCTTGGTAGAACAGCAGGTGATCCTCAACAATGATGGAGAGCTACGCGCCGCAGAGCAACAAACATCGCAGTATTTCCAACTCAAACTGCTGGCCAATATCATCAGCACCACCTTGCAGCGTTACGCCATTGTGCTTAACCTCATCAGCCACCACAAAGAGTTGTCTCGCAATGCACTAGAAGACAAATCTCAGACCATCGCCAGACGTTTGGCGGTCATGCATGGCATCAAGGCGCCGGAGTTTTTAGACAACAAGGTTTTGTCTCAGTTGATTGGCTCTTTGCGCGACAATAGTCATATTGTCAGTAATGATGATGGTCTATTGCTGGCGGGCGATTCGCTAGAAGATTTGACCGCGATTGTCACAGGTTCACTGCAAAATAATGTGATGTTGTCTATTACTCAGGTTATTAACCGGTCTTGAAGATAATCAGTCTAGCGACTCTACTTTACATCAGACTGAATTTGCATTAAATTTAGACCTACAAGTGAACGACAAGGCATGACCATGCGAACAGAAACGATCACCTATTTGAAAAAACATGCAGCAGACCTGCCAGTAGAAGATAGCCCGCTGACCATTACGCAAAATGGCACACCAGCCTATGTGATTGAATCAGCGAAGGATTATGAGAAACGTCAAGAAACAGTCGCTCTGCTAAAATTATTGGCACTTTCCGCTCAAGACAAGATGAAAGGGCGAGTAAGCTCAGATACTGATTTTATGGCTCATATAGAAAAACGTAAAAAAGCGCTCAGATCATGACTGAATGTGTCTATTATTATACCGACACATTCATTAAATCATTTGATACGACTGTAGACCACCTGCTTTTTTACAATCAACAAAACCCTAAAGTACTCGAAGATGCCGAGTTGGCCATAGACAAGGTTAAAAGCGTCATCGAACAACACCCTTTTGCTCATCCAGTGAATCAAGATATTGCCGAATATGGCCTTACTTACCGGGAAGCCAATATCGCCCGAGGCAAAAATGGGTTCAGGGTTTTATACACACTGGCTGAGACCGAAGCGGGTTTCGACGTTTATTTTGAATTATTCCTGTTGCAAAAAATGAGTGTGCATAAAGCACTCACTCAGCTGATATTGATGTAAACAAACCCCTACCACCTGTGCACGACTGCATGGATGCAGGAGATAGAGCGACGCACGCCGACATGGATGTTGGTGGTAGAGAAATGCAGGAGCATATTGCCGAGGATGCCAAAGCCGAGGACCAATAGTTAGTTTCTGGACGATAACGAGTTAACGGCTATGCTTATGATAAATAACGTAAACTGACAGCAAACCTGGGGATCACCGTATTGAAACCTACAGATACCACTAACCCGGAATACTTCCACAAAGTCGTCGATTGCCAATATGCCTGCCCTGCCCATACTCCTGTGCCAGAATATATTCGGCTCATTGCAGCGCAAGACTACACCGGTGCCTACATGATCAATTGGCAATCGAATGTTTTTCCCGGCATTTTGGGGCGAACCTGTGACAGGCCCTGCGAACCGGCCTGTCGCCGCGGGCGAATTGAAGATGAACCCGTGGCCATTTGCCGCTTAAAACGGGTGGCCGCAGACAACAAAAAAGACGTTAAAAGCCTGATGCCAACGATTCCGACCAACAAAAATGGCAAACGGATAGCCTTGATTGGCGGAGGACCGGCCTCTTTAACCGTTGCCCGCGACCTGATGCCCCTCGGTTATATCATCGACCTATACGACAACCAAAAAGCCGGTGGCGGCATGATGCGCAGCCAAATCCCCTCTTTTAGATTGCCCGAAAGCGTACTGAATGAAGAGGTCAATTACATTACAGATATGGGCGTAAATACCCATTACGATTGTTATGTCGACAGCCTCAAAGGGATTGTTAATCAGGGTTACGATGCCATTTTTGTCGGCACTGGTGCCCCCCGTGGTCGTGACCTTAACCAACTCGAAGGACGCGCCGAGGGCAATAGCAATATTCACATTGGCATCGATTGGCTGTCGAGTGTGGCTTTTGAACATACAGAAAAAATCGGCCGAAAAGTCATCGTGTTAGGAGGTGGCAATACCGCCATGGACTGTTGCCGTACCTCACGTCGTTTGGGCGGCAAAGAAGTCACCGTGATTGTGCGTAGCCCCTTTGCAGAAATGAAAGCCTCACCGTGGGAAAAAGAAGACGCCAAACACGAAGGCATTCCGTTTTTAAACAACCATGTGCCCAAAGCATTTGTTTGTGAACAAGGTAAACTGGTGGGCATGACGTTCGACAAGGTAGAGGCCCGCTATGATAAAGATGGCAGCCGTGAATTAATTTCTACCGGCGAAGCCCCCGTGTTGATTGATTGTGATGATGTGTTAATTGCGATTGGCCAGCAAAACAGTTTCACCTGGATTGAACGCGATTTGGGGCTGGAGTTTAACAAGTGGGATATGCCGATTGTCGACCCTGTCACCTTTCAATCCAGCCTTAAACAGGTGTTTTTTGGCGGTGATGCGGCATTTGGCCCAGAGAATGTAATCACCGCAGTGGCTCAGGGTCACCAAGCCGCCGTATCAATTGACCATTTTTGTCAAGGTAAAGACGTGACCGAACGATTGCCCCCCGGCACCACTTTGGTCAGCCAAAAAATGGGCATTCATCAATGGAGTTTCGACAGCCCGGTGGTCAACGATGTACGGTATATAGTGCCTCAGGCCGACATCAGTCAAACCTTAAAAAACCGTAAAATTGAAGTTGAGCTGGGCTATTCTTTGGCCACCGCTTTGCAAGAAGCACAGCGCTGTCTTAACTGCGATGTACAAACAGTATTTACCGAAGACCTCTGTATAGAATGTGATGCCTGTCAGGACATTTGCCCCACCGATTGCATCACCTTTACTGACAAATATGAACAAGACGACCTTCGCCAGAATTTACTGGCCCCGGCCAATAATTTGTCGCAAGACCTTTATATTTCACAACCATTGAAGACCAAACGGGCGCTGGTTAAAGACGAAGATGTGTGCCTGCATTGCGGACTGTGCGCCGAACGCTGCCCAACAGCAGCTTGGGATATGCAAAAATTTATCTACCACGTATCACATGCTACTCATACTACTAAGGCGAAGGCAGGCACATAATGAAAAAACTAACATCAGTTAATGATTTTGTCATAAAATTTGCCAACGTCAACGGCTCAGGTTCTGCCAGTGCCAACCAAATGTTTGCCAAAGCGGTGTTTCGCATGGGCATTGGGGTCAGCGCCAAAAACGTCTTTCCGTCCAATATTCAGGGGTTACCAACCTGGTATGAAGTGCGGGCCAATGAAAAGGGCCATCTGGGCCGTCGTGGCGGTGTCGATATCATGGTGTGTGTTAATCCGCAAAGTATGAAGGATGACATTAAAGAACTGGTACCCGGTGGTTACTTTATTTATGACAACACCAAACCGCTCGACCTGCGAATACAACGCCAAGACGTTCATGAAATTGGCCTGCCACTGACCCGCATGTGTTTGCAGCAATATAGCGATCCGCGTCAGCGCCAGTTGTTTAAAAATGTCATTTACATAGGTGCACTTGCGGCCTTGCTCGACATTGATTTTGGCGTATTAAAAGACTTGGTCACCGAGCAGTTTAGAGGCAAAGAAAAACTCATCGCACCCAACATTCACGCGCTCGAAATGGGCCATCAATACGCCCATGACAACTTTGATTGTCCACTGGGCGTCAGGGTTAAACGCTCAGACAGTGTCGGTGATTCAGTCTTTATGGATGGCAACGCAGCCTGTGCCTTAGGCGCGATTTATGCCGGAGCAACGGTTGCCGCCTGGTACCCTTTAACACCTTCGACCTCGGTGGTTGATAACTTCAGCAAATATGCCAGCCGCTTGCGCATCGACCCGGGCACCGGCGAAAAAGCCTTTGCCATTGTTCAGGCCGAAGACGAGCTGTCGGCTATTGGCGTCACTATCGGTGCCAACTGGAACGGTGCACGCGCCTTTACCGCCACCAGCGGTCCGGGCATTTCTTTGATGAGCGAATTTTTGGGTTTGGCCTATTTTGCCGAGATCCCCACTGTATTAATCGACGTGCAACGCACCGGGCCGTCAACCGGAATGCCCACCCGCACCCAGCAATCGGATGTGCTCTGCTGCGCCTACGCCTCACACGGTGATACCAAACAGGTTTTGTTGTTTCCAAGCACGCCGCACGACTGTTTTACCATGACAGCCGATGCATTCGACTTAGCCGACCGACTACAAACTCCCGTTATCATCATGAGCGATTTAGACCTTGGCATGAATGACTGGATGTCGAAACCCTTGCAATGGGACGACAAACGAGAGTACGACCGGGGTAAAGTACTCAACGCTGAGCAGCTCGATGCAGCCCAAAGCTTTGGTCGTTACGCCGATATCGACGACGATGGCATCTGTTTCAGAACTTATCCTGGCACACATCCCACCAAAGGCAGTTTTTTCACCCGAGGCACATCCCGAGATGAAAATGCGGTATACACCGAAAACGGCGAACTCTACGCCGAAAACATGCGCAGACTATTGAAAAAGTGGGAAACCACCAAGCAATACGTGCCCGCACCAGAACTTTACCAAGATAAAAACAACTATGAGGTGGGTATCATCTTTTTTGGCACCAGTGCCCAACCCAGCCTAGAAGCGATGGAGTTGTTGGCAGAACAAGGCATTACCGTTGACGCGATGCGGATCACCGCATTTCCATTTACCACTGCGGTTGAAACCTTTATCAAAGCCCATCAGCAATTGTTTGTTATCGAACAAAACCGAGATGCTCAAATGCGCACATTATTAATGGCTGAGTGCGGTATAACACCAAACGTGCTGGCATCGGTGCTTAACTTTGATGGTATGCCAATCACCGCCAATTATATTACGGCGCAAATCAAACAGCAGTTGTCGATATCCAATGTCACCCCGATACGCAGCGAAACCGCCCAGGAAACCCGCATATGAGCTATTTAAGACCTGATTTTCGTCATCCTAACCTCCCGGTCAATGACATTGGTTTTACCAAAAAAGATTATGAAGGATCGATTTCGACGCTGTGCGCGGGTTGCGGCCACGACTCCATTAGTGCAAGTATCATTCAGGCTTGTTTCGACTTGTCGATAGAACCCCACCGGGTGGCCAAACTGTCGGGTATTGGTTGCTCTTCAAAAACACCGACTTATTTTTTAGGAAACTCCCATGGATTTAACTCG
>JABSOG010001279.1 GCA_013216025.1 Algicola sp.
TGAGCAGACCGTCCAAAACATGGATGTTTTGGCCGAGGCCCCATGGACGGGTCTATGCCGTGTCTGATCACCGAGTCCCGGGCTTTAGAGCTTTCAAACCTTGGTCTCGTGCTCACCTTCCTTTTATATACGCCGCAACGCGGCGTATATACCACAGCGACGAAACCCCTACATCTGCCACGCATAACTAAACTTCGCAAACACAGTCCGATCAGTTTTTTCAATACGACTCAAGTCATCATCCTGAAATCCACTATCAGAATAACCCAAGTAAACCAATGTCTGCGGGTTCAGCTTGTACGAATACAACAATTGGGTGTTGAAGTATTTACTGTGGCTATTGACCCCTTCGTCAAGATACATACTTGGGTTGCGGGTGATGTCGGTGTATTGCACCACCAATCGTACATAGCTGCGAATGTCGAATTGGTATGATAGGCGGACATCGCTTTGATTGGCGGCATACAACTGGTCGCCGTCGATTTCGAGGCTGTTATAGTTGTGTGACAGTTCAATTTCTACATGTTTGCCCAATTGCCAAGTGACGTTGCCATCGATGTCGAACACATCGCCAAGGCGGTCGTTGGCAAAGTCGATTTGCTTACCAAAACGGGTAAAGCTGCTGAGCCTTAAATTCGCAACCGGGGTGATTTGGGCGTAGGCCATGCCTTGGGTTTCGTCGTAATATTGGCCCGAATGCAGCCGGTTTCGGTGAACGATACCAAAGTTGGCGTAAAACTGTTTTTGACCTTGCAGGTTGGCGTGTATCTCGATTTCTTCTTCAAGCTTGTTGCCGTCTTGATCAAACGTTTTGTCCCAGTCACCGAAGTAACCATACTGAGTTAGGGTATCCCCTTCTTTGCCAAACCAAGTCTGGTCGCCGCCTACCACCATTCTTTTGTAATCGACACGCGACATAAAACCTAAGTCTGCACGAAAATCAGCCTGAACATCGGTGTAACTGGCCCGCACGGAATAATCTCGGGTATTGTGTGAATAACCCAACGAGTAGGCATTTCCTTGTTGTCTGGCTGCCAAACCAAAGTCGTTTTGTACTTCTAGCGGGTTTTCTGTGTCTGACGTTGCAACCTGATAACTGATGCTGTCTTGTTTAGTGAGGTAATATTTGCCGTCAACCGAGGCCACGGTATTGTCATAATCGTCGCCATTTCGGTTTGATACCAATACGCCAACGCTGTTTCTGTCGCCGATGTCCATTTTGTAACGACCAATGGCCGCTTGGCTGGATATGGTCAGTGGGGCGATGGATGAGCCGGAATGGCCAGGGACCAAAAAGGTAGTTTGATTGTCGTTGGCCACCAAGGCACCGTAAGAATGTTGGCCAGTTTTGCCAGTGACTTTAACGCCGTAATCCGGGTCGGCGATGTTGCGGGTGTGAACCAGATTAAAGCGGTTGGTGTCAAAATAGTCGGCACCGTCTAAAAAGAACGGCCGTTTTTCGCGGTAGAACAACGAAAAGGTGCTGTTGATATCGAGTTGAGCGGCATCGGCTTCAATCTGCGAGAAATCGGGGTTAATGGTGGCATTCAATACCATGTCTTGGGTAATGCCCCAGCGAACATCTAAACCCAAGTCTTGATTAAAATCGCCGCTTTGCCATCCGGCATCACTGTTGACGGCTTTGGTGTCGCTGCGAGAACTGGTGAGGGTAGGGGTCATTTGGAAGTTGTTGCCTGCTTTGACGGTTTCAAAACCTTTGATTTGGTCAAACTGGCAAATATTACAATCGATATTGCGGTCAGACTTGTAACTAGCCAACTCATGTTGTACGTCTCTGGGGTAAGTCCGGGTTAGTGCGATGTTCCAGATCAGTTCGCCATCGTGTTGGGGAAAACGCAACGCATTAAATGGAATGGTCATTTCGACAATATAACCGTGTTCATTGATTTTGGCGGCACTATCCCAAATCGCATCCCACGAAGCATCGGCTCGCCAGCCACCACTGTCGGTCA
>JABSOG010001280.1 GCA_013216025.1 Algicola sp.
AAAACACTTTTCCGTGCCGCCAAACGGGGCTACCAAAGCATCGGCATTACTCATGCTCAAGCCAATCAATCCTTGACGGGCCAAGGCCAGGGTATAATTGGATGCGGCACCGAAGTGATTGGCGTTTTTCACCGCTACCGCCCCAATACCGTATATTTTGGCGATTTTTGCCACCTCGTCAGCAGCACTATAGGCGGCAATGACACCCAGCGCATTGTCGGCATCGAATTGCAGCACCGCAGGCAAGCTGGCCCGGCAGTTAAAATTCGGATTGGCATTGGCCCTGCCGCCCTTGACTTCTTCCATGTAGGTCGACAACAAGCGGATGCCATGAGAGTCCACTCCCCTGAGTGTAGGCTCAATCAGGCCTTGGGCCAGCATTTTGCCATGGGCAGGGTTCAAGCCCATATCTTGGGCAGCGGCCAAAATGATTTTCTCAACCTTATCGGCACAGATGGTGTTCATAGCTTGGTTTCCTTAGCCAATCTGGCAGCGATGGCAATATGATCAATTTTGGTATACAAATTGGTAAAAGCGCTGAGATCCATAGAATTTCCTGTTTTATCCTTCATAGTTATAATTTTCTCCATTGTATTCAAGTTCACGGTACTTCGAATCAGCTTTGTCGACGCTGACATTGGGCTGTTTCACGGTATCGCTAGAGCTGCTCATCCCCTGTTCCATAACGATAATCTGGTCGGCAACGTCAAAGTAACGATCATCGTGAGAGATCACTACAACGGCTTTGTTTTGCTGTTTCAAGTCGGCCAGTATCTGACGATAAAACACCCGTTTGAATTGGGGGTCCTGGTCCGCCGCCCACTCATCGAACAACAACAACTTTTTGTCGTCGAGTATCGCCACCACCAATGCCAGCCGCCTGCGTTGACCGTCCGACAGCTGCAACGTCGTGAAGCGGCCGTTTTCGATGCTGACCTTGTGATCGATGCCGAATGCTTTAAGGTAGTGGTTGGCCCTTTCAAGGTACTGGGGACATTGACTGCGACTGTCGAGCAACTGCTCGAACAGGTGGTAATCGGCATAGATGCAACCGATTTGCTGCCGCAAAGCGTTGATGTTGTGGCGCTCGATTTTAATTTGATCGCAGTAAATTTCGCCCTGGTCAGCTAGGTAATGCGCGGTGACAAGCTTGGCCAACGTCGACTTGCCCGAGCCGTTGCCACCGGTAATAAAGGTGATCTGCCCGGCTTTAATCTCCAGATTCAATGGTCCGACGGCAAAACCGGGGTTTTGCTGGTCCAATGGGTCATTGTCAGCCGACGGATAAGTGTAACCGACATTTTCAAAACGCAAGCACTGCCACGACGGTAACGGCTTGGCGGTTTGGCACACCTGCTCATCAGGCAATTCGCGATACAAAGCGTCGATTTTCTTCAGCGAGATTCGCACCGAAGCCAACTGTGGGATAAAATTCAACAACGTGGAAACAGGACCGGTAATATAAAGTAACACCATGACTGCGCCGACAACCTGTGAAGCCGCAATGTCGTTGCGATCAACAAACACAAACGCCAACCCGCCGATGGCAAAAAACGACAATAACTCACCGAAATTATCGGCCAAGGCGTGAACCGTCGAACCTTTCTTGTCCAGGCCAGTGACGATCTGCTCTTGGCGGTCAAGTACCCGGTCGTTGAATTGGCGTTTTTTGTGGTCGTTGAGTTTGAGTTCTTTGGCACCTTCGACCAACCCTTTAAAAGCCTCTTGCAGTACATCCCGGTGTTCTCTTGCCCGATAAAAATAACGAGTGCCGATCCAACTGGGGATCTGATGGGCAATGACACCAAAGACGATGACCTTTATCACAAAGGTGAAAATGTCGACCGACAGGTAGGCCAGATAACCGAGCATGCCCATCAGGGTCACCGCGTTGGTGAGTAATTGCGGGAAAAGTTTGGCACCCGAGACTATCACAGTAACGTCTGTCGACAATGCCTGGATAAGCC
>JABSOG010001281.1 GCA_013216025.1 Algicola sp.
GGTTAATGTCGACAATATTGCGATGAATATCATCAACTACGATAGATTGTTCTTCTGCCGATGTGGCTACCTTGGTATTGAAATCGTTAATTTCATGTATTTTTTGTTCGATGGTTTTAAATGAGACGCCGGTTTCTTTGGCTTGCTGCGAAACATGTAATGCCTCTTTATTGCCATCATTTATCAGGTTTACTGCATCATGAGTGCCCGATTGTAAGCTGGCGATAATATCGTTGATTTGTGTAGTGGAATTTTGGGCCTTTTCTGCCAGAGCACGTACTTCATCGGCGACAACAGAAAAACCTCGGCCCGCTTCACCGGCCCTTGCCGCTTCGATCGCGGCATTAAGGGCGAGTAAACTGGTTTGGCTTGAAATACTGCCTATCACGTCTAAGACAGTGCCGATATCATTACTAAATTTTTCAATGTCACGGATGGATTGATCAGCCCTGGACATCAGTTGGGATAATTTATGAGTATCTGATGTTGAACTGTTGACCATTTTACGCCCCGTTGACGCCGACATTCGGGCTTCACCCATGGCCAAGGTCACCTGTTCAGTATGCTCGGATATTCCCTGTACGGTCGTTGCCATTTCAGTAATGGCAGCGGCCACTTGCACTGTTGCCTGCTGTTGTTTTACTACTCCCCCTTTGGCTTGCTGCATCAAACTGACTAAACTTGATATCGCCTCATCTAATTCTAAACAAGCCTTACTGACCTGGCTGACTATACTGGCAAACTGCTCCATCATTAAGTTAAAAGCTGTTCCTGTGACCCCAATTTCATCCATAGTTTTGACCTCAAACCTAAGAGTAAGATCGGATTGTTGTTGGATTTTTTCTACGGTGTTTCGCAATTGCTCCAATGGCACACAAATCGCTCGGCGCATTAAATAGTTGAAAGCCAAACTCAGCAAAATAATAAGCGCTAAAATTGACAGTGACACGGTAAGCAATGATGAATTATTATTGACAATGTCATCTGCTGATTGTTCTACTTTATCGCCGGACAGTGTAATGATTTGACCTGCTTGTTGATTAAATTTAACCAACATCTCATGTCTTTGTTGTTGAAAATTGTGTATTAGTAGTTCTATTTCCTCAACTAAAATCCGGCCATCGGACACCAATGAATTACCTTGGACACGGTTTCCATCGACATAAGAATCAACAGCTTCAAGCATTTTCTCAAATAACTGGTCTATTTTCTCAGACAAAGTTTGAGCTAAACTAGCATCGATTTTGGCCAGCTCATCTAATTGCTTTTTCACATTTTCGAGTGAAGAAATGGCGTTATCTTCAGCTTCACTTAACCAGCTGACAGATAAATCAAGTAGCCAAGCACGTAAGTCTCTAAATTCCCGATCAATTTCAATGATCAACATCAGCTGATTTCTTTTGGCAGTTTGCAGTTCAAGTATTTTTTCCTGTTGTTGAATCGCTTGAATCTGCTGGTTAACAAACTTTTGTTGTTCAACACTTATATCTGTAGTTGCTTGCACACCGAACAATATATAAATGAAAGCTATGCCAACAATAGTAGTAAAGCTCAAGTTACCGACGACAAGTTTCTTTGAGATATTCATAATATTATGCTTCTACATATAAATGTTATTGGTAAATGATTAAACTGATCGCACCACCTAATTCTCCTAACACCCCACCTTCTTTTTTACCACCAGATATATCTCTTTCCCCTTTAGGACCACCATGGCGGGCTAAGCAAGACTGTCCATAATATTCAGGAAGAATAGAGCGATAGGCAGCTTTTCCCTTAACTGAACTCTGTTCTGAAAAAGATTTTCCCTTTGGGTAATCGCTATTTTTAACATGCTTTATATTACATTAAGTATCTTAATTGTTAATTTCTGTATTGCTAAGTATAGCCAAAAATATTATTTAGCAATGTTTATTCAAAGGCAGATAGATAATTGCTCAGGCTCCATATTTGTAGAACTCTTTAG
>JABSOG010001282.1 GCA_013216025.1 Algicola sp.
GCGAGCTGTTTTTTGGTGGCGTAAACGGTTTTAACCGCTTTTTCCCGGCCAATATCAAAGACGATATCACGCCCCCCAGCGTGGTATTAACCGAGTTTTTGGTGGCCAACCAACCAGTGCCAATAAAAGACAAAAATGCTTCTTTCAGTCTGCCCAAAGCCATCGACACCTTAAGCAGTTTGACCCTCACCCACCGCCAAAACCTCATCACCTTTGAGTTTGTTGCCCTGCATTTTGCCAACCCGATGAAAAACCAATATGCCTATCAATTGGTTGGCCAGGATGAAGATTGGGTCTATACCGATGCCAAAAACCGCCGTGCCACCTACACCAATCTGTCCGATGGTGATTATGTATTCAGGGTAAAAGCCAGCAACAAAGACGATTATTGGAACAAACAAGGCAAGTCATTAAACGTCACTGTTTTACCGCCACCGTGGAAGTCTTGGTGGGCTTATACGATTTATGTTTTGTGTATTGCCACAGTGGTGATCGCCTTTGTTGGTGTTCAGCGTAAAAATGTGGTTCAAGAACGCGCCATTAACCTGCAACTTAAACAAGTCGACAAACTCAAAGATGAGTTTTTGGCCAACACTTCCCACGAACTGCGTACGCCATTAAATGGCATTATCGGCCTAGCCGAGTCTTTGATCGACGGTATTGGTGGACCCCAGTCAAAAACCAGTAGCGCCAATTTATCGATGATAATCACCAGTGGTAAACGTTTGTCCAATCTGGTCAACGATATTCTCGATTTTGCGAAATTAAAAAACCGCAACCTGACTTTAAATCCGATAGCGGTAGACGTGCACAGCATGGCTGAAGTCGTACTGGCCCTGTCACGCCCATTGGTGGGAGATAAAAACCTGACATTGGTCAATGCCGTACCTGGCGATCTGCCCGGCGCACTGGCTGACGAATGTCGCCTTGCACAAATATTCCACAACTTGGTCGGCAACGCCATTAAATTCACCGATAAAGGAGAAATAGAAATATCGGCGTGCAAACAAGGCGATATGCTCAAGATATCGGTCACCGACAGCGGCATAGGCATTGCAAAAGATCAATTTTCGTTGATTTTCGAATCTTTTGAGCAGCTTGAAGGCCATGCCGGACGAACTTACAGCGGCACGGGGCTGGGGTTGGCTGTGACCAAACAATTGGTCGAACTGCACGATGGCCAGATCACCGTTGAATCCCAATTAGACCAAGGCACAACATTCAGCTTTACCCTGCCCTTGACTGAGCAAAAGGCCACAGTCAACAAAGATGTTTCACGTTTGCATTTGCTCGAAGAAAACGCCGACAATAAAACATTAGACAATGTTTTGCCAGCGGGACCCACCAGCAATGATGGTCGTCAATTTCGCATTTTGCTGGTAGATGATGAACCGGTAAACCGCCAAGTACTGCACAACTATTTGTCAATGCGCAATTATCAACTGGTCGAAGCCGCTGGAGGCGAGCAGGCATTGAAAATCATCCACGACAGCGAGCCCTTTGACTTGGTGTTACTCGACATTATGATGCCCAAGGTATCGGGTTATGAAGTGTGTAAAAAACTGCGGGATACTTTCTCGGTCAATGACTTACCGGTGATCTTTTTAACTGCCAAAAATCAGGTGGCCGATTTGGTCGAGAGTTTTGCCGTGGGAGCCAATGATTATCTGAGCAAACCGATCAGCAAACACGAATTACTGAGCCGAGTAGAGACCCACTTGAGACTGCTGGATATCAACCGCAACCTCGAACTTAAAGTCACCGAGCGTACCGCACGATTGCAGTTGTCAAACCAGAAGATCAGCGCCCTCAACGAAATATGCGCCCAAATCAGCAGCTCATTAGACTTGGATAAACTGATGAATACCACCTACAGCCACATTAAATCGCTGATGGATGTGGATGTTTTTGCGATTGGATTGTACCAAGAAAATAGCAATAAAATAGACTTTAAACTG
>JABSOG010001283.1 GCA_013216025.1 Algicola sp.
GTTACGCTGACCTTGCTTGGTTCAATGTCCAATAACGCGGCAAAGATATCAGCAAGCTGGCGTTCAGCCGCGGTTTGTGGCGCAATATACTCGCCCAGCAATGCGCTGGCATCCGGCATCGGCAACGCTTTTCGGTCAATCTTACCATTGGGCGTTAAAGGCCATTGCTCAACCACCATAATGATGCTCGGCATCATGTACTCAGGTAACTGGGTTTTAAGTCCATTAAAGGCGGCTTTAATAAACAGTGAACGTTGCGCTTGCGCCTGCTCATCACTGTGTTCTTCACTCTTTCTTTCACTAACGGCAACCGGCTTAATATAACCCACCAATTGCAGGCTGTCTGTCATGGTTTTGGCCACCACACAAGCAGAGTCGACCCCGTTAAGCTTCGACAACTGGGTCTCAACCTCACCGAGTTCTATCCTGAAACCGCGAATTTTGACTTGATCATCCGCACGGCCAATAAACTCTACCGTGTCATCGGGTAAATAACGCACCAAGTCACCGGTTTTATAGATCAGTTTTGAGCTGGCCGAGTTGTTTGGCTGATAAAAAGGATTGTCGATAAAAGTTTGTGCAGTTAAATCCGCACGATTGAGGTAACCCCGAGACAAACCGTCACCGCCGATATACAACTCACCGGCGACACCCTTGGGCACCAGTTGCAACCGGGTATCCAGCAGATACAACTGGGTATTAATAATAGGTTTACCCAAGTGAATGGTATCACCCTCAAGTAAAGCCATACTTGACCAAACGGTAGTTTCAGTCGGTCCGTACATGTTATATATACGGCAATTGGGCAGATTACGCTGCAACTTAGACAACACATGAGCTGGCAACCCTTCGCCACCACATAAAATCGACATCGAACGCTCACTGGCCCAATCAATGTCGATGAGCATATTCCAAGTGCTCGGCGTTGCCTGTGCCAAACTCACATTTTGGCGTTTAATCAACGCCGCCAACAACTGTGGATCGCGTTTTTGGGTTTCACTGGCCAACACCAGCGAGGCGCCCTGGCTCCAGGTCAGATAAAGCTCAAGCACATGAATATCAAAGTTGATGGAGGTTAACGCCAAGACATTGTCAGTCGAATCAACGCTAAGGTTTTGTTGCATACCCCACAAAAAGTTAACCACTGAACGATGCTCAAGCATCACCCCTTTGGGCTTGCCGGTCGACCCTGATGTGTATATCACATAGGCCAGGTTCGAGGATGTCTGCCCTGTTTGTGCCGCCGTGATATTCTCGCGGTCATACTCACTGCAAAAATGCGTCTTGGCTGTATTGTCACTGGGTTGGTTATCAATATCGGCCAATCCATCAAGTGTTAACACGGTGCCGGTAAAGTTTACCAACACATCCTGTACATGGGATTGGCTGAGCACCACTTCAAGCTTTGAATTTTCATACATGTAGCTCAAGCGGTCTTGCGGATATTCTGGATCTAGTGGCACATAGGCACCACCCGCCTTCAGAATGGCCAAGATACCGATGATCATTTCCATCGAACGATCGATACACAAACCCACCATGGTGTCAGGCTTCACATCATGATGCTCTAACAGGTAGTGCGCCAATTGGTTGGCTTTTTCATTGAGCTGTTGGTAGGTTAATGTGCTGCTTTTTGTTGGTGTGTTGTAAAAAACGAGGGCGACGTTGTCTGGGTTAAGTGACGCTTGGCGCTCAAACAACTGATGAATGCACAGG
>JABSOG010001284.1 GCA_013216025.1 Algicola sp.
CAAACATTGCCCGAATACATGATTCCAACGGCGTTTGTGATGATGGCCGCATGGCCATTAAGTGCCAACGGTAAGCTCAACAAAAAAGCGTTGCCGCTACCGGATGCCGCGCAGTTGGTGGGCCAATATGTTGCCCCGTCAACCCCAACCGAGAGTGCGTTGGTGGGCATCGTCGCTGATTTGTTGAAAATACCTCCCGACAAACAGGGCGTCTCTGCTAACTTCTTTGAAATTGGCGAACACACAAAGTAGTCGGTCAGACTGGTCAGCGAAGTGCGTAGTTTACTGGCGGTTGAATTGGCCATACGCGATATTTTTGATTATCCGCTATTGTCTGACTTGGCCGATTTTATCAATTTAAGTCGCCAAAACAGCACGGGCCAAGCTGTCCGCACTAAAGTGACCACACTAAAACGGCAAAGCAACCAGTTACCCACCTCGTATGCGCAATCAAGATTGTGGTTTATCGACCAAATGGAAGGGGGCAGCGCCCAATACAATATGCCCAGTGCAATGCGCTTTAAAGGCCAGTTTGACAGCAATATCGTCGAGCAAGCACTGACTCGGGTGATTGAACGACATGAACCTTTACGCACCATATTTATTAAATTGGAAGATGGTGTCGAACAACTGATCAGAAGCGAATTCGAATTTAGCCTTAACATTATTGATTTAAGCGAGTTGCCACCAAACGAACAGCAAGCAGCAGTATTAAAAGCAGCAAAAGCAGACGCGCTAAAACCGTTTGATTTGAGTCAAGATTTGATGCTGCGAAGCAGTTACATACGCTGCTCTTGTGAAGGGTCTAATAGTGAAGGCGCATTATTATTCAACATGCACCATATTGCCAGTGATGGTTGGTCGATGGGTTTGCTTGTCGACGAATTCTGGCAGCAATATAACGCTATATTGCACAACCAACCTAACCCCTGTGAGCCTTTGGCGATTCAATATGCCGACTATGCCTTATGGCAACGCGACTTTTTTGAAGGCAAGGGAGAAGAAGCAGATGTCTTAGAGTCACAATTAAGCTACTGGGAAAAGCAACTTTGTGATATCGAACCGGTGCACAGTTTGCCGCTCGACCATTCAAGACCGCAAACTCAAACCTTTAACGGTGCCCATTGCACATTTGACGCCTCACCCAAGGTTTTAGCTGGGTTAAAACAGCTGGCACTGTCACAAAACGCCACCTTGTTTATGGTATTACATGGCGCCTTTAGTGTGTTGCTGTCGCGTCATGCCAACAACAACGACATTGTGCTGGGTGTGCCTATGGCCAACCGGTTGCAAAAAGAACTCGAAGATATTATTGGGTTTTTTGTTAATACCCTATTACTGCGAGCAGATTGCGCTGGCAACCCTGAATTTGTCGATTTTCTTGGTCAGATAAAACAACTTAACCTCGACGCTCAGGCCAATCAAGACGTGCCATTTGAGCACTTGGTTGACCGTTTACAACCGGTTAGAAGCACGGCCCATTCGCCGTTGTTTCAAATCATGTTTACGCTAAATAATACCCAAAGCAGTGATGACTTGGCGCTTACTGACCTAACCCTCAGTCCTCTAGAGGACGGCCAAGACGCCGTGGTGTCAAAGTTTGAGTTGATGCTAAGCGCCGTAGAATCGGCAGAGGGTTTAAGCTTTGGCTTTGAATACAATACCGACCTGTTCGATGCCAGCACCATCAAAACACTCGGTCGGCATTTTGTCACTTTGCTAGAAGGTATTGTCGCCAACCCCCGGTGTCGTCTTGGGCAGCTACCAATGATGAGCCAAGTTGAACAACAAATGGCTTTGAGCTTGGTCAATCAGGGCCGCCGTGTTTACCCCAAAACCCATTGCATACATCAGTTGTTTGAACAACAGGTCGAACTTAGGCCCGGGGCGATTGCTCTCAGGTACGTAAAAGAGCATCAAAAGGTACAGTTGAGCTATCAACAGCTCAACCAAAAG
>JABSOG010001285.1 GCA_013216025.1 Algicola sp.
TGCCCAACTCTTTGGCGGCATGACTGATATTGCCGGTGTTTTTGCGCAGGGCTTTTTCTACTGCCATTTCTTCAATGGCCGTGAGATTAAGGGTGTTGCTTGTCAAAAGACAGTCTTGTGAAGGTTCGGTTGAAACGCCTTGGTGTTGGTTTGATGCCAGTACAAAGCACAGTAGGCCATCGTCTGCCATGATAACGGCGCGTTCAACAATGTGTTGCAGTTCTCGGATATTGCCCGGCCAGTGGTAGCTGCATAATTGTTCCATATCCCCTTTTGACAGGGGTTTGGTGACCAGTTTGTATTTTTTACTGAAATGTTGAATGTAGTGTGCAACCAGTAATGGGATGTCTTGCAATCTTTCTCGTAGCGGTGGAATGTGTATTTCGACGGTGTTGATGCGATAGAGCAAGTCTTGCCGGAATTGGCCTTCACGAACCATGTCATATAGTGGCATGTTGGTGGCGGCAATCAATCGAATGTCCATGCTGATCTCGCGGCTATCTCCAACGGGGGTGACTACTCTGTTTTGGATTACCGTCAGTAGTTTTCCCTGTAACTGCATTGGAATGTTGCCTAATTCATCCAGAAACAGGCTGCCACTATCGGCCAGTTCAAAACGGCCTTTACGACTGGTTTTGGCATCGGTAAAAGCGCCTTTTTTGTGGCCGAACAACTCACTTTCGAACAGACTTTCGGCGATCGTGCCCATATCAACGCTTAAAAATATCTCTTTGTGTCGTAACGACTGTCGATGTAACTCTCTGGCGACCAGTTCTTTGCCGGTGCCCGACTCGCCTAGTATCAACACATTAGCATCGGTTTTGGCAGCTTTTTCGATGGTCGTCATGACTTGTGCCATCGCGGGACTGGTGGCGATAAAGTGTTGATATTGCTGGTCGGTATCTAATCCTATGGCCGACTGAAGTTGTGATAACTGCTCGATTTTGGCATGGCTTTTGTTGAGACTGACGGCGCTCGATACTGTGGTCAGCAGCTTTTGGTTTTGCCAAGGTTTAAGGACAAAATCGGTGGCGCCAGCTTTGACGGCATCTACAGCTGTATTCACGTCACCAAAGGCGGTGATCAAAATCACCACTACGTTGGCATCGAATTCTTTGATTTTTTTCAGCCAGTAAAAACCCTCGTCACCCGAAATTGAATCCCGGGTAAAGTTCATGTCGAGCAAGATCACCTGATATTGACTTTTGGCCATCAGGGTAGCAAGGTTATGCGGATTGTCTTCGGTGTCGACTTGTTGGTAATGCTGTTTGAGCAGCATTTTGGCGGCGATTAGTACATCTTTGTTGTCATCGACGACTAATATCTTGGCGGGGTTTTTGGCCATGTTTTTTTCTCTTTTTCAGTCTGATGTGATGGATTGCTTTTCATCCATCACATCAGGCTTATATTGACAGCGAAGCGGTCAATTAGGGCTTTTTGAAGCGGATCAACATGCGGTGATGATGACGGGGTTTGGCCAAAAAGCGCCAGTGGGCTTTCAAGTCATCTTCGGGATTGGCGTAAATGTCGCTTGAAGCATCAAATACGAAACCGGCTTGTTTGAATTCTTTCATCACCAATTCTTTGTCAATACGGTGTAATTGTGAGGTATAGAATAGTCCGGAGCCATCAATCGCGGCGTTGTCGGCGATGATGATAGAGCCGCCAGATTTAAGCATGGCTTTCATGTTGCTCAGCATGTCTTGACGGTCGATTCGTTCGTTTAAGGTTAAGTCATGATAGGTAAACATCATAACAACGGCATCGGCCTGCCCATTTTTTAAACCGGCTCTGGCGGCTCTTTCGGGGATTTGATAAACCAAACCGCGATCAAGCGCTTTGACCTGGCGTAAACGGTTGCCTCTGAGGCGACCCGGATCCAATCCTTCGGCATAGACTTTGCCGGTTTTGCCAACGCTATGGGCCAACAATTCTGTGGTATAACCGCCACCGGC
>JABSOG010001286.1 GCA_013216025.1 Algicola sp.
TGCAAGCCAGTGCCAAGCTGCGTTTTGTGATGGTCAACGGATTATGTCCGGCCACTGACCTATCGAAGTTTAACTTACCAGTGCTGATGACTTGGTCAATGCCCCATCAGTTGCCATCGGTGATACAAATCTGTCAAAACGGCCAGTCAAAAGTGGTATTTGAAGATGAAGTTGAAATCGTTAATGCCAAAGGCGCGATACTGCCCAAAAATGTGATTGGTCAGTTGCGTGTTGCTGGGCACAACAGCTTTATAAAAGCTGAGCTGGGTTCAGGTGAAGCGCAAGATGAACTGACCCTGCACGGCTTTATCGACAACAATCATCAACAACTCAACCCTTGGCACAATGGCTGTTGGGTTGATTGCGACAACATTCAACAGACGTTATTGCAACAACCGGGGGTCACCGATGCGCTGGTCTTTAACCGCGCCGACCAACAGGGTATTAGCCGTTTGGTCGCTTATTTGGTGTGTGACCGGGTATTGTCGATGCCTGCGCTTATCAAAAAATTATCGGAACATACTGGAGCCAATGAAGAGCCTAGGGTCAATGAAGTGCCTTTCGCCTTTGGTTTTGTCAACCAGTTGCCGCTGACCGCCCAAGGCAAAATCCACTTTGCCAAACTGCAGTCAATCTCGTTGTTTGAACATGCATTGCTTGACGGCCAGTTAGACAATGACTTGTCTAACTCTGCGCCGATTCAGCTACCCATTTTACAACGTAAACCGCAGCAGGCCGACGAACCATTTTCAACCACACCTGCTTTAGTTACAGGACAGCCACTGGATATCGACAGCCTGCCGCCCAGCTTGTCGCAACTGTTGGTTAACGCTGCAAAAACAGACCATGGCATCACCCACATTCTCAACAGCAATGGCGATACGCAATATGTCAGTTATGCCGAGTTGCTGACTCAGGCCAAAATCGTCGGACAGGGGCTGTTAAACGCCGGTTTGCACAGCGGTGATCGGGTGATGTTGCAAGTATCCAATAACACCGATATTCTCAGCGCCTTTTGGGGTTGTGTGGTGGCAGGTTTGGTGCCGTTGCCAGTCACCCGCCCAGTGCGTTACGAATTAGACGACAAAGACTGTCACAAAGTGGTTTCAAGCTGCGACAACCTGCAATTAAACGCGGTGATTTGTGACAATGACAATCACGCGGTGTTGACCGATTTGATTGGCAACAGCCAGATTTTACGCCTTGGAGATTTACAGACTCATCAACCGATGAATGAGGTTTATCAGGCTGAGCGTGAATCGACAGCTTTATTGCTGTTGACCTCTGGCAGTACCGGCTTGCCCAAAGCGGTGCAACAGTGTCACCGGGCTTTGATTAGCCGCTCGGCAGCGATGGCCATTACTGGCCAGTTCAGCGTCGACACCATCAGCTTTAACTGGATGCCGCTGGATCATGTCGGTGGCATCGTGATGTATCATATGCTCGACGTGTACCTTGGTGCCCGTCAAATCCATTGCCCCACCGAGATTATTTTGCAACAGCCCACCTTATGGCTCGATTGGTTGAGTCAATACAAGGTGAACTCTACTTGGGCACCGAATTTTGCTTATGCGCTGGTCAATGAACAGATCGACGAGCAGCTTGAGCAAACGGCAGGTGATTGGGATTTAAGTTCAATTCAATTCATGCTCAATGGCGGCGAGGCCATCGTCGAAAAAACGGCGCGAAACTTCTTGTCGGGTCTGGCCCGTTATGGCCTGAACCCGCAAGTAATGTATCCCTCATGGGGCATGTCTGAAACCTGCTCTGGGGTAACGGTTAACACGGCTTTTGATCCGCTTAATACCCCCAGTCAACATGACTACGTTACCGTGGGCAATCCGGTGCCGGGCGTTTCTATTAGAACCGTCGATGGCAACGGCAATGTCACCAACGAAGGTCAGGTGGGTCAGTTGCAACTGAACGGCCCCACGGTCACCTTGGGTTACCTCAA
>JABSOG010001287.1 GCA_013216025.1 Algicola sp.
CGGACACTCACTAATCCGCACCAAATAAATAAACCCCATAATATCAATGAGATAACTGTTATTTCACAGTTGGCACCATCCCTGCTTTTACATGGATAAGTATTCAACATGTGAGATGGCATTATGATTCAGGACACTATTATCCAAGAAGGAATGATCCAAGGCACCGGCGGACAAGACGAACAGATTGCTAAACCCTCTCGCAAAAAGTGGCGCAAACATTTGATTGCGGTCGCTTCGGTGATTGTCGTTGCTGGTTTTTCGATGCCAACGTTGAGTCAGTGGTATAACGGCATTCCCTCGGTTGAGCAACAAAGCGTATTGACCGCTAAGGTGTTCATCGGTGAACTGGTGCGAGATATTGCGGTTTCGGGCAAGCTGGTGGCGGCCAATGCGCCGACTTTGTATAGCCCTGAACCGGGCAAAATCACCTTGCTGGCTAAACCCGGTGCACAGGTTGCCAAAGATTCGATTGTCGCGCGGGTTGAAAGTCCTGAGCTTAAAGCGCTTATTTCGCAGCAGTCATCGGCACTTGAGCAGTTAAAAATAGAGGCCCAGCGGGGTGAATTGATCAATAGCGAAGCCCAGCTGGATTTGGAAAAAACACTCGATGGCGCGGTGGTTAAGTTGACAGCGGCCAAGCGCGAACATCAACGCGCGACCCTTTCTTTTAAAACCCATTTAATTAGCGAATTGGATTTTGTGCAAACCAAAGATGTTTTACAAGAGGCGCAATTGGCCCACAAACATGCGCAAAAAAGGGTTGAGCTGGCCAAAAAACGGTTGGCGTTTGAAAGCCAAACTCGCGAATTTTCGGTCAAGCGACAAATCCTGATTTTAACCGAGCTTGAGCGCCGTCAGCATGAACTAGACATTCGTGCCCCCGTGGCAGGCATCGTCGGCAGTTGGCTGGTGAAGCAAAAAGAGCAGGTGGGTGATGCCCAAGCTTTAATGAGCGTGGTGGACTTGTCAGCTTATGAGGCCGAACTCAATGTGCCTGAATTTAATGCCGGTGACCTAGGTCTTGGTCTGCAAGTGGTGATAACGCTGGCGGGCAAACAGTTAAACGGACAAATCAACTCGATTTCGCCTGAGGTGGTTAACAATCAGGTGAAGGTTCGAGTTAGTATTTCAGCTGAAAATCTAACCTCCATGCGCCAAAACCAGCGTCTCAATGCCCGCATTGAATTTGAACGTAAAAACAATGTGTTAATGGTTAAACGCGGCGCATTCTTAAAATCTGCCGCAGGCAAATCAGCCTTTGTCGTGAACGACAATATCGCCAAACGAACACCCATTCAAACAGGCTCGCTCAGCGTTGAGTATGTCGAGCTGACCTCAGGCGTACGCGCCGGAGACACCCTGATTATTTCTGACTATCAGGACTTTAAAAACAACGAACAAGTTCTGTTAACGCAATAAGGAATCAATATCATGCTAAAAATGAACAACATCAGTCGGGTCTTTCGCACCGAAACCATTCAAACCCACGCTCTCAGAGACTTTGATTTAAACGTTAACGCCGGTGAATTTGTCGCTGTGACTGGCCCATCAGGCTCGGGCAAGTCGACCTTTTTGAATGTCGCCGGTTTACTCGATGGTTTTGATGCTGGAGATTATGAACTTGACGGCGTGAGCGTTAAGGGGTTGTCAGACGATGAGTTGTCGAGACTGCGCAACGAAAAAATCGGTTTTATTTTTCAAAACTATAACCTTATTCCTGATTTCAGCATTTTTGATAACGTCGACATGCCGTTGCGATATCGCGGTTTTAAAGCCAAAGAGCGCAAACGCCGTATTGATAAGGCACTGGAGCAGGTGGGTTTGGCCAGTCGCCACGATTATTTGCCCAGCCAACTGTCGGGAGGACAGCAGCAGCGCGTAGCCATTGCTCGCGCACTGGCCGGTGAACCGAAAATACTGCTGGCCGATGAGCCGCCCGGTAACCTTG
>JABSOG010001288.1 GCA_013216025.1 Algicola sp.
CTGCGTCACATATAAATACGTCTTTCATGTTTTAACCTTGTTTAATTTAAATCTTTGCTTAAAAAGCTTAATCTTTGCTTGGTTGTTGACCATCTAGCACCACTTGGCGTCCGTGGATAAGCGCAATGAGGTCGCCGTGCTCGTTTTTGACCATGATGTTGCAAAAGCAGTTTCGGCCTTTGTGGTGAATCACATCGGCGGTGGCGATAAGGGTATCGCCCACGCTGGCTGAGGCCAAAAATTCGATTTCGCTGCTGGCCGACACCGCCACTTTATTTTCGATAGCACAGGCAAAAGCCACTGCGGTATCTGCTAGGGCAAATATAAATCCACCATGACAAACATCATAACCATTAGCCATGTCTTGGCGCACTTTCATCGACATTTGGCAATGGTCGGTTTTGGCGTAGACAATTTCCATCCCCAGCATTTTTGAGGCAGGGTCGTTCGCCAATACACGCTGGACGGTTTCGAGCACACTCTGGTCTTGTGTCGTCATTGCTTTTACTCGCCTTCGTTATTTGCCATTAAAGTTGGCTGGGCGTTTCTCCATAAAAGAAGCCACCCCTTCGCGGTAATCATCAGTGCGACCAAGGTACTGCATCTCGGCCCGTTCACGCTCCAGTTGTTCATTCAAGCTGAAATCGAATGAAGTGTGGACCAGCTTTTTGATTTTGCCCAATGCTTCGGTCGGTTGTGTCGCCAAATGGCTGGCCAGTTTGTTGGCTTCATCCATTAGGTTTTCGTTATCGACTACCTGATAAATCAGGCCCCACTGCTCTGCTTTTTCAGCGGGTAATTTGTTGCCCAGCATCGCCAAAGCTTTGGCACGAGGCAAACCCAATGCGCGGGTAATATGCCACGAGCTACCTGAGTCGGGCACTAAGCCCACTTTGGCAAATGACAAAATGAACGATGCAGAACGGGCGGCCAATACGATATCACAAGCCATGACGATACTGGCACCTGCACCGGCGGCAACGCCGTTCATGGCGCAAATAACGGGCATTGGCAGGTTGGTCAGGCGGCGAATCAGTGGGTTGTAGTATTTTTCAACTGACAAACCAAGGTCGGGTCTTGAATCGTCAGCGCTGACGGCGCGGTCGCCAAGGTCTTGTCCGGCGCAAAATCCACGGCCAGATCCGGTCAGCAATACGGCGCGAGTTTCGCCGTCGGTAGCAATGCTGTCGAGTGCGTGTTGTAGCTCTTCGTGCATTTGCACGTTAAAGCTGTTGAGTTTGTCTGGACGATTAAGGGTTAACCGGGCTACGCCGTTTTCTCTTTCGAGCAGGATGGTTTGGTAGTCGTTATTTGTTTGGCTCATGGCCTTAACCTCATCTATAATCTTGTTTTTTGAAATTCTTTTTGGAGTGCCCAGATGCCAATTTATGCCATTGACGACCTGATCCCCGTGATTAAAAGTAACAGTTATGTTCATCCCAGTGCCGAGATCATTGGCGATGTTATTATAGAAGAACATTGTTACATTGGCCCAAACGCCGTATTAAGAGGCGATTTTGGCCGTATTTTTGTTGGCCACCACTCAAATATTCAAGACAATTGTGTGTGCCACAGTTTTCCTGATAAAGACTGCCATTTAGAACCTTACAGTCACATTGGCCACGGCGCGATTTTACACGGCTGCACTATTGGCGAAAATGCTTTAGTGGGCATGAATTCGGTAGTGATGGACGACAGTAAAATCGGTGCCGAGTCGATGGTGGCCGCCAACGCATTCGTTCGCGCCAAATTCGAGTGCGAACCCCGCTCGATGGTGATGGGCACGCCCGCCAAGGTCACCCGCAGCTTAACCGAACAAGAAGTGACTTGGAAGAGCAACGGCACCAACGAGTATGTTGAACTCGCCAAGCGCTCAGTTAATACCATGCGCGAGGTTGAAGCATTGGATACGGCGCAGGCTGCCCGGCCTCGTTATGGCGCGTCTTCGCC